>JAPOWL010000341.1 GCA_026707615.1 Acidobacteriota bacterium
CGAAACCGGTCACCATCGGCGAGTACAGCCCGTCCTCGGCGCCGGCCTCGCCGGACGCCGACGGGGCGTCGTCGCCGCCGGCGCTGGCGCGGGCACGGGCGGCGGCGCGGCGTGCGGCTCGCCGGTCCCGCGGCGGGAGGACGCGCACGATCAGGGCATCCAACGCCGTTCGGTACACCTCGCTCCGCGACACCCCGCCGGGAGGGCCGTCGATCAGAAGGCGGGCCGCGGTCGCCATCAGCGTGGCGCGGGCTTCCCGGCGCACCGCCGGGTCCGAGACGCCGTTGGGCAGGTCCGCGTCCCCGAGCAGCCGCAGCGCCTGCCGCGCCCGCTGCCAGGCCCGGCCCGGCGCCGAGTCGAGGAGCACGCGGGCGTCGTTCGTTCGCGCCAGCACGCGCTCGTCGGGCGACGCCTCGGCGTGGGCGAAGTGGTCGACGAGATCCTCGGGGTCGTACGGCGCCGCGTCGCCCAGCAGCTCCAGGCTGAGCGCCCGCTCCCGGTCGCCCGGGGCCACATCGACGAACACGAGGGTCTCGGTGGCCCGGCTCAGCGTGACGCGGAGGTGGTCGATGGCGGTCCGGCGCGCCTGCTCGTCGAGCTCCGCCGCCGATCCGTACGCCGCCTCCAGGGGCCGCAGGCTCGACAACGCGCGTCCCGGGTCGAGGACGCAGACCGACTGGTACTCCAGGCCCTTGGCCTCGTCCGGCGTGAGCACGCCGTCGCGCAGGTGGTCGGGTACCCAGGCCGGCCGGTCGTTGCCCGGCGCCAGCACCACCACGTCGTCCGCGTCCGCAAGGTCCTCCAGGAGCCGCACGGCGCCGGCTTCGTCCGCCACCTGCACGTGCACGACGTGGGCGTCGACGTGCTGCCCGCCGACCTGGCGGTGCTGCTTCGTCGGCCGGACGTCCTTGACGACGTCGGCGTAGCGCTCGGACGCCCGCTCGATGACCTCGGCGATGCGGCTCGGGCAGCGCAGGTGCTCCTCCAGGTGGAAGCGGACCGGCGAGCGGACCCGGCGCGCGAGCAGGTCGTTCAGCGGCCCCCAGTCGAACCCCGTCGGCCGGACGGTCTGCCCCGCGTCGCCGGCCAGCAGCAGCCAGGGCGCGCGGCCGCGGCGGCGTGCGATCGCCCGGCACAGCTCCACCACGACGGCGGTCTCGACCAGGGTCAGGTCCTGGATCTCGTCGACGACGATGCGGTCGAAGGCGTCGAACCCCTCCGGAACGGCATCGTCGCGCAGCCGCTCGATGGCCCGCGCCGCGGCGGCGAGCTCGGGGAACGCGGCCCGCACCGCATCCGCCGGCAGGGCGCGCGCGACCTTCAGGAGGGCCCGAGCCGCCTTGGCGCCCACGCCGTCGTAGTCGCCCCGCAGCCGGGTGTAGGCGTCGTCGCCCAGGCGCGCGACGCCGCGCACGCTCGTGGATCCCGTCTCGCCGGGGATCGCCCGGCCGAGGAGAATGGCGCGCACCTCGGCGTGCATCGCATCGAGCCGCGTCTTCCACGGCCCGGCCATGTCCCGGCCGAGCCGCGTGACCGCGGCGTCGAACCGTCCGCGGCTGGCCGCGAGGGTCTGGCGCGCGACGTCGGCGCCGCACGCCTCGCCGAGGAAGGTCGCGAAGTCGCGGGCCGTCACCTCCACGTCGGCCGGCGCGAACGAGGCGAAACGCTCCTCGGCGTGGTGGGTGAGGGCGCTCGACCAGGTGAGGTAGAGCACGCGCTGGCCGCTCCGCGCCTCCACGGCCCGCCACAGCACCGTCGTCTTGCCGGATCCGGGCCGGCCCAGGATGAGCCGGACGGGGCTGTCGTCCTCGATGAACTCGAGCTGCGCCTCCGTCCAGGGCCGGCCGGCGACGTCGTCGTCGAGGTGGTCGGGCGCCGACAGCGGGAGGTAGTCGTCCGGGTGGCCCGCTTCCAGCGGAGCGTGGTCGTCGTGGTGCCGGACGGCCCGCACCAGGATGGCCGGCCCGGGAAGCGCCAGCGCCTTCGCCGCCCGGCTGCCCTGCGGCGTCCACCACAGGTAGTACTGCATGCCGTTCGCGCCGCCCAGGGGCGACCGGCGCCAGCCGCGGTTCCCGTCCGAGCAGCCCTTGACGACGGTGGTGCGCCCGTGCGCCGCGAGGTGCTGAAGCACGATGCCCAGCCGCCGGTAGAGGTGGGTCCACGCGCGCAGGTGGTCCGACACCTCCGGGTGCAGCCACAGCGGGTGGCGCAGCTCGCGCAGCGGCAGGCTGCCGGGCGCGGCCGGCCGGTCGGCCCGGAACCGCAGCAGCGTCCGCGCCCCCGCCCGCGGCCGGGCCGCGTCGTCGAGCTCGGCGAACTCGAGGAGATCCGCGTCGGCCGGTCCCCCCCGGCGCGCGCCCCTGGCCACGCGGCTATGCTACCCCGTCGGCGGAGCCGTGACTGCTTGCGAGCCGGCCCCGCAATCGACCCGGAGGGAGAACGATGCGCCGAGTCCTGCAGGCGGTCGGAGTGGGGATGGCCGTGCTGGTCGTCCTGATCGGCCTGGCGGTCTGGAACCCCGTCGCGGCGTCGCGCGTCCTGTGGCCGATGGTGGAGAACGTGATGCTCCGCGAGCCGTTTCTCGGCGTCACCGCCGACGGCGAAACGGAGCCCGACCTGTTCCCCGTCGAGGCCACGGGGGTCAGCACCGAGCCGATCCGAGCCGCCGCGGTCGCGTTTCTCGAGAGCCTCACTCCGGAGCAGCGCAGCCGCACGCTCTTCCCCGTCGACGACCTGGAGTGGCGGCGCTGGGCCAACATCCACATCTCGACGCGGCAGGGCGTCGGCCTCCTCGAGATGGATGCGGCGCAGACCGCGGCGGCGTTCGGCCTGCTGGCGGCGACCCTGAGCGCCCGGGGATTCGAGACCTCTCGGAACATCATGCGTCTCGAGGGCTACCTGGCCGACCTGATGGACAACCACGACGAGTACGGCGAACGCCGCTACTGGTTCACGGTGATGGGCGAGCCGTCAGAGAGCGGGCCGTGGGGATGGCAGCTCGACGGTCACCATCTCATCGTGAACTGCTTCGTCCTGGGCGATCAGGTCGTGCTGACGCCGACGTTCATGGGCTCCGAGCCGCCGCGAGCCGCCATGGGACGGTTCGCGGGCACCGCGATCCTCGAGGAGGAGCTCGCGGCCGGCCTCGCCCTGATCAACGCGCTCGACGACGAGCAGCGCGCGGTCGCCATCATCGATCCGGAGAAGACCACGAACGACAACCGGGGGGAGCTGTTCCAGGACAACGCGGTGGTGCCCTACGAGGGCCTTCGCCTGGGCGAGCTCGACGACGCCCAGCGCGAGCTCGCCCTCCGGCTGATCGGGCTGTACGCGGGGAACCTGCGGGCCGGGCATGCCGAGGTCCGTCTCTCGGAAATCGTGCGCCACTGGGACGACACGTTCTTCGCCTGGGTCGGCGATACCGGTCCGGACGCCGTCTTCTACTACCGCATCCACTCACCGGTGGTCCTGATCGAGTACGACCACCAGACACCGGTGGCGCTCGATGGTCCCGACCGGCCGAGCCGCAGCCACGTGCACACGGTCGTGCGGACGCCCAACGGCAACGACTACGGCAAGGACCTGCTCCGGCAGCACCTGCTCGACCACCCGCACTGACAAGGTGGCTGTCCTTGCTACAGTGAGAACATGGTCAAGGCCGCCGGCAACCCCGGGAATCGACTTCGACTCTTCCACGAGACGACGGAACGCCAACGCCGTCGCGAGCGGGAAGCCCCCGCGGTGCCGGCGGAAGGCGGCCGTGGATGGTCGCGCGAGGATCTGTACGATCGCGGGCGGGCGACCGCCGCGAGGAACGGCGTTCCGGTCTTCCCCGTGAGCGCGACGGCCGAGGAGCAAGGGGCGCCCGCCGATCTCGATCTGGTCAACCGCCTCCGCGACCAGGATCCGTGAGCGATCCTGCCGGCCGGAACGAGCTCACGACACTCGGCGCGGCGGAGCTGGCGCGGCGCATCCGCATCGGCGACACGAGCCCGCTGGAGGTCGTCGACGCCCACATCGCGCGGATCGAGCGCGTCGAGCCGCACATCAATGCGCTGATCACCTCGACGTTCGACGCTGCCCGGAGCACGGCGCGGCGGATGACCGAGGCCGGCGTGCCCGACGATCCGCCGCCGCTCCACGGCGTCCCCATCACGGTCAAGGACTCGCTGGCCGTGGCGGGCGTGCGGTTCACGGCGGGCTCGGATCGGCTGCGCGAGCACGTCGCGGACCGGGACGCGGAAGCGGTCCGGCGCATGAAGGCGGCCGGGGCCATCGTGCTGGGCAAGTCGAGCTGCTCGGACATGAGCGGCTCGCTGGAGACGGTCAACCCCATCATCGGCCGGACCCGAAATCCGTGGCGCCTCGACCGCTCCGCGGGCGGCAGCTCCGGCGGCGAGGGGGCCATCATCGCCGCCGGCGGCTCACCCCTGGGCTTGGGAACCGACATCGCGGGCAGCATCCGGATCCCGTCCGCGTTCTGCGGGGTGGTCGGCCTGAAGCCCACCGCGGGGCGTGTCTCGACGGACGGGCTCGTGCCGCGGGCGCCGGCCGCCATCGCCGGCTGGCTCTGCGTGGGGCCGATGGCGCGCCGAGTGGAGGACCTGCACCTCGCGCTCGGCGTCCTGTCGGGGAGGCCCGCGACGGGCGAGGCGGCGCCCCCACTGGCCGGCCGCCCCGTGCTCCTGCCCCGGCTGGTCGTCTGGCCTCCGGTCAGCCACGAGGTCGCGAGGGCCGTGACCGACGGGGCGGGCGTGCTCGGCGCGGCCGGGATGACGGTCCGGCGGCGCGCGGCGCTGCCCCTGACGGGGACGCTGCTCGAGACCCTCGCCCTCCTGCACCGCCACTTCCTGCCCAGCCACCGCCGGGCCCTCGGCGGCGACCGATCCGTCTCCGTGTGGTCTGCGCTCCGCGGCGGGCGCAGCGGCGCCGTGCGGGTCAGCCCCGCGTGCCTGGTGCCCGTCGTCTACATCTCCGCTTCTGGACTGCTCGTGCGCGCGCTCGGCTTCGGGCGCGCGGGACGGCACGACGCGCTGCGCGCCCGGTTTCTCGACGCCATGCGGGACGGCGCGGTGCTCCTTCTGCCCGTGTTCCCGACCACCGCGCGCCGCCACGGATTCTCCTGGGGCCCGTACGGCAACCTGGGCCTGACGCTGGTCTTCAACGCCCTCGGCTTCCCGGCCGCCGCCGTGCCCCTGGGCCTGTCGCGCGACGGCCTGCCGCTCTCCGTGCAAGTCGTCGCGCGGCCCGGCGAGGACGAGGTCGCGCTCGCCGTCGGCGCCGTGCTGGAGCGCGAGTTCGGCGGCTGGAGGATGGCGACGCCGGGGTGAGCTTGCCGGCCCGGCCCGCCGCATCGGCGCTGTCGCAGAGATACGCTCAGGAGGGCGCCGCTCTCCGGCGCCCCAAGCATTGGTCTCCCATTGGAAGGAGGACCGCGGTGACGAGATCCACGCAGGTTGCGCGCGGCGCCCGCGGACCACGCGACGGCCGCACGATCGCGAGGGTGTTCACGGCCGGGCAGTCGCAGGCGGTGCTGCTACCGAAGGAGTTTCGATTCGACACGGACCGAGTGGCGATTCGGCGCGAGGGCCGCCACGTGGTGCTGAGCCCCATGTTCAGGGACTGGGACGACTACCTCGAGAACAGCGCACCTTTGCCCGACGACGTCGAGGCGATCCTGGAGGAGATGCGCAAGGAAGAGCTGCCGCTCGAGGAACGGGAGCCGTTCGACTGAGCGTTACTCGGCCGCCCCCGACGGTGACGCTCACTCCAGCACCTCCCAGCGCCCGCCCTTGGCGGGGCCGACGTGCCGGACGACCCCTTCCGCCCGCAGCCTGGTCAGGTGATACTTGATTCCGTCCGGCGTGATGCCGATCCGTTCGGCCATCACGCGCCGGCTGATCGACGGCTCGGTCCTGAGCAGGTCCAGAATCCGTTTCCGGGTGGCGGCGCGGCCTTCTTGGGTAGTGGCCCCGGTTTTCTGGGTAGTGATCCCGATTTCCTGGGTAGTGCTTCTCTCCGCTGCACGGCTCGCGCGGGCGTTCAGGTCGGTGAACAGGACCGGATGCCCGGCTAACGCCGCGCGTCCCGCGGGTTCCTCGGCCGGCTTCTCTGCCGGTTCAGGCAGGTCCGCCGGTTCTCCGTCGATTCTCGGCGCTCCAGTCGGGACAGGATAGTCCGCCGGAAAGCGGAAGACCGCCCAGAAGCCTCCCCGCTTGAAGCGGAGCTCGGGCTCGGGAACCCCCGCCTGACGGCAGTCGGCGAGGATGAGGTCGATGCCGCGTCCCCACGCCTCGACCAGGCCCGCGCGAAAGAAGGCATGCGCCACGTCGGGGTTGAATGGCTTCGACTCGTGCTTCTCCAGCAGGTCTTCGGCCTTCCAATCCGGCGGGAGCTGCCCCGGGTTCCAGATCATGAGCTTGTCGTCGTAGACGCTGATCTGGACGGTCGCCCCGGACGCGTAGTCCTTGTGGACCACGGCGTTAAGCACGGCTTCGCGAAGCGCGTTCCCGGGGACGGGGAAGGACTCCACCCGCCGAATGCCCTCGTACCGGATTCCCGCCCGCAGGTACTTGGTGGACAGCAGATCGATCGTCCGCGCGACCTGTGCGAACAGGTCGCCGTGAATCTCGTCGTGATAGAGCAGATCGACGTTGTCGCGAAAGAACCCGATCTTCACGTACGCGCCCGTGAAGAAGACCTCCGGGTCGGGGTGAAACAGCAGCAGCGCGGCCCGCTTCAGGTGCGATCTCTCCCGCAGGTGCAGCCTGTCGACGAGGGCCGGCGTAGGTTCGGCCAGCAGCGCGGCATCCAGACGCCCGCTCCGCCGCGCCTCCTCCCGGAATCGGTCCACCGCGGCTTCCGACAGGTCCTCCAGGCGTGCGTGCGGCACCGGGACACCATCCCAGTGCAATCCCTGCTTGCGCAGGAGAAACCGGGACAGCGCCGCGCCCTTCAGCTCCTGCCGCGTGCTGCCGCTGCGGTAGTGGTACTCGCCCTTGTAGCTGACCGGGTGCGCCTGCGGCTCCACGACGACCTCCACGTACTCCTTGCCGGCGTCGGCCCTGAGATTGACGTCCACGACGATGCCCAGGACGTCGCGCACCTTGTTCGGAATGTCCTCCAGCAGCTTGCGGACCTCGGGAACGCCGACGACCTGACCGTCGTCGTCCCGGCCGATGACCAGTACCCCGCCCTCCGCGTTCGCGAAGCCGCAGATCCAGCGCAGGTACTCGTCGCGCCAGCGTCTCTTCCACTCGACGTTCTGGCTCTCGCTCATGCCCGCGGCCACCCGTTCCAGAACCCCGCGGCGATCATCCGCCCGCGGCCGCTCCAGAGTGCTGCCCCCACCGCTCAGGCAGCTCCGCCTTCGACAGCGACTCTAGCTGTGATGTCGGCGGGTCGACACTAGCCGCTGATCCGACTCTAGCCGCTCCGGAGGGCACGAGCCAGGGCGAGGCGTCATTGGCGTCGACGCCAAATGGCACCGAGCGACGCGTCGACTTGCACCCGCGTCGTGCGTCTCCGGCCGCGTGCGATACTCGGAAACGATGCGGTCCTTCAACACCGCCGGCCCGATTCGGCGCGAGGAGCACTACCACGTCCCGCCCCTGGGCCCGGACCGCCTCGACGCCGACGAGGTGCGGCTGCTCATCCGGCAGCGCAAGTACTTCGTGCTGCACGCGCCGCGCCAGACCGGCAAGACGTCCGCGCTGCTGGCGCTGCGCGACGAGCTGAACGCCGCCGGCGAGGTCCGCTGCGCCTACGTCAACGTCGAGGTCGGCCAGACGGCGCGGGAGGACGTGGCGGCGGGGATGCGGGCCATCCTCAGCGCGCTGGCCTCCGGGGCGCGCCACGCGAGCGGCGACGAATGGCTGGCCGCCACCTGGCCCGGCATCCTCGAGCGCGCCGGTCCCCACGACGCGCTGCGGGAGACGCTCACGCGCTGGGCCGAGTCGGAAGCGAAGCCGATCGTGCTCCTGATCGACGAGATCGACGCCCTCGTCGGCGACACGCTGCTCGCCGTGCTCCGGCAACGCCCTGGCGTATAAGGCCTGCTTCGACAACGAGGCGGGCCGGGACCGCAGCCGGCCTATCACCGTCGCCGCCGTCCAGGAGAGATCTCGACCAGCTCGCGGACAAGCTGCAGGAGGAACGCGTGCGGCGCGTGGTCGAGCCGCTGCTGAGCGGAGCGCCGCGCATCGAACCGGTCACCGCCGACGACATCCGCTACGTCCGCGAGCTCGGTCTGGTGCGGCCCGACGTCCCCATGGCGATCGCCAATCCGATCTACCGGGAGCTGGTCCGGAGGGTCTACCGTCGGGACGAACCCACCGATGGTGCGCCGATGTCGACGTGGGGAGCGTGAGCATCCCTCCCCGATCGGGCTAGGTGAAGGCAGCGACCAGCGTGAAGTGGCTGGCGTCCGAGGAGAACGACGGATGTCGACGCTCACGATCGAACTGCCCGACGAGTTGGCGGAAGAAGCGAGGACCAAGGGGTTGCTTGCGCCTGCGGCGATCGAGGCCATGATTCGGGACGCGCTCCGCCGGAGTGCCGCGGGGGATCTCTTCGCGGCAGCGGACAAGCTGACCGCCGCGGAGTTTCCCCCCATGACGCTGGAGGAGATTCAGGAGGAGGTGAACGCCGTGCGCCTGGAGAGACGGCAACGTGGGTCTGGCGCTTGACACGGCGGGCGGCTCTTCACCTCAGTAGTCGTGCTGCGCCTCCCGGGTCGCCGGTCCGCTTGTTCTGGCCGACGATCGTTCGGCGGTCGCGGATTCCCTGGAGGAAGCGGTTGAAGTCCTCGTCGTCGTTCCACAGGTTCGCCGCGGCGCCGATCATGTCGTCCAGCGGCTGGGGAACCGAGACCCCCTGTTGCGCTGCGATCTCGTCGACGGTGCGCCCTCGCCAGAAAGCGTCGTCGAGCCCGGCCATGATCTTGTCGAACGCCTGGCTCCACGGGTCTCCCCTGTCGACCGCGGCGACCAGCGCCAGCGTAGGCGTCATTGGCGTCGACGTCAACGGCGTCGAGCGACGCGTCGGCTTGGGCTCGCGACGCGCGTCCCGGCTGCGTGCGATACTCGGGAGGGAGGACGAGCATGCCTGTCGATTGGGCGTCGATCGGTGTGATGCTGGCGGTTGGGGGTCTGCTCTGGCGGCAGATTCACGCGCTGTCGGGGACGGTCGGGGAACTGGATCGCCGGCTCACGACGGCGGTCGCGGAATTGGATCGCCGAGTGGCGGACGTGGATCGCCGACTGGCGCGGCTGGAGGGTTGGATCGAGGGCGAGCGGGTTGGCCGCGGGTCGATCGGCCGGGAAGCAGCGGCCGCCGTCGCCACGGGGAGCGGGGAGGTTGGGCCTGGCCGAGCTTGACGGAAAGGCGGTGGGCTCGGCCCCGACACGTGGTCAGTACGTCCACTCCTCGTGCGCGAGGGGGCTCGGTTCGGCTCGTCGCTCTGCATGCGCCAGCGCGGCATTTCGTGGGGCCGACGCGCCGGACGCGCCCGGCGGACCGCAAGCGTTCGAGATGGTGCCGGCCGCCGCTGACGGAGAGGCCCACTAGTCTCTCTGACGGTCCGCGCCGCCGTCCCAGGCGAGTTCCGTCGTGAAACCGGCTGGGTCCGCTTCGACTCGCGCGCCATCCGTACCTCGTCGGGGTCGGTGAACACGAGCGGCTGACCGGCCGGCGCCGCGCGGAGGATCCTGGTCACGAACGTCCCCGTTGCCTCGAACTCCGGTTCCCGCAGGCCCGCCTCGACGCAGTGTGCGATCATGTCGAGGGTTCCGGTCCCCATCTGCTCGATGTACTTCGCCAGGTACATCGCCCGCGCCAGCAAGGGGTTGCCGGGTACCGACTCGTGGGGAACGCGCAGCTTGTCCAGCGTCAGCGGCGGCGGCAGCGTCCCGGGGTTCCAGATTTTCCAGGCGGTCGGCGAACAGCATGACCTGCACGCTGGCGTCGCTCGTGTAGTCCCGGTGCACCACGGCGTTGACGATCGCCTCCGTCACGACCTCCTTCGGTGTCTCGTAGGCCACCGGCGCCTGCACGCTCTCGGCCCGAGTGCCCGCCGACAGCGCGATCTTGCCGAGCACGAAATCCACCGCGTGGTCGACCAGCTCGAACACCGTGCCCTGGTACACCTGGTGGGAGGGGATCGGCTTGCCGACCCGCGTCCCGTGGAAGTGGGCGCACTTGACCACCGACGAGATCAGGAACCGCTGCGGCCGCTTCCCGAACAGCAGCACCGCAGCGTTCGTCGGGCGGCCCCGGTTCAGCAGATTGAGGTGCTCGAGCAACGCCTCCGGCGGCGCGTCCTCCGCCAGCGGAAACTGCCGCGCCCGGCGCGGCGCCGATGAACGCCGTCATGTGGTCGCGGTCGAGATCGTCGAACGCCGCGTCCGTGCACGGCAGCCGCGTCGGAACGGTCCCCAGCGCAGCAGCTCCCTGCCTTCGAGGTACTCGACCAGGGCCGCGTAGAGCCCGGCCACCAGATCGGCCGGGGTGTTGAATCGACGCCGCACCAGGTCGGCCTGCGCCCTGTCGATCAGCGCCTGCATCCTGGGATGCCGCGTCTCGGCGGACCCGCCCTTGACGAAGATCAGCCGGTGCTTGCCGAGCGCCTCCGCCCGGTCGAATTCGCGCTCCGTCGGCGACACTCCGTCGTCGTCCTCCGACCCGTACTCGCGGCCGAACAACCCAACGTAGAGATCGCAGCGCTCGACCTCCTCCAGGTAGAGCGCGTCGGGCCGCCGGTCCGTCGCCGGTACGTCCTCGAACAGGAACGCCTCGAAGTAGCGCCGCATCAGCGGGTCGCCGCGCAGGTAGTCGCGCAACGCCGCCCGCTCCTCCGCGAACTCGCCCGGGACGCTGCTGATGAAGAGGCGGAGGGGAGTCATGTCGTCGTCGTCGCCGCCCGAGACCGCCTCGACGCCCGATGATCTCCGGTTGCTCATCCTGCAGGGCAAGGACTCTTGTCCCTGGAGGCTCGCCCTTGCGGAATGCTCGGCCGCTCCAGTTCGCCAGGCCGTCTCGGCTGCCGTGCTACGATTCGAGCAGGGTACTCGGGTTGTTCGCGTTCGCCGAGCGTGCGGCCAGCCTCGGCTTGGGCATCAGTCTTGCATGGATCCCCGGCAGACCGCGACGATGTCCCATTCTGGCCCCGCACGGTGAACGATGATGAGTACCGACGAGCGTGTCGACGCCTTCGTTCCGGAAGAGTGCAAGAGACTAGAGGATCCCGCGCGCGACCTACCGCGGATCGCGAAGGATCGCTCTGCGATGGCAGCGATCCGGGCCGCCGTGGGGCAGGTGCCGACTCGACATCAGCTACTGCTCGGAGATGCCCGTCACGCATCGCTTCCCGCCGAATCGGTTCACCTTGTGCTCACATCGCCACCGTACTGGACCCTCAAGGAATACCGCCGGAGCGCGGGGCAACTGGGCTGGATCGCCGAGTACGACGAGTTCCTCGATCAGCTCGATGCGGTCTGGCGCGTCTGCCACCGGGCGCTCGTACCGGGTGGGCGACTCATCTGCGTGGTGGGCGATGTCTGTCTGTCGCGGCGCAGGAACGGCGGGCGGCATACAGTGGTTCCCTTGCACGCTTCCATTCAGGACCGGTGCCGCGCGCTCGGGTTCGACAACCTCGCACCGATCATCTGGCACAAGATCGCGAATGCCGTGCATGAGGTGGAGCGGGGGACCGGCGGCTTCCTGGGCAAGCCGTACGAGCCCAACGCCGTGATCAAGAACGACGTGGAGTTCATCCTGATGCAGCGCAAGCCCGGCGGCTATCGCCGGCCGAGCCTGGCTGCGCGGACGCTCAGCGTGCTGTCGGAAGAGAGCTTCAAGAAGCTGTTCCGGCAGGTGTGGACCGATATCGCCGGTGCATCGACCCGCGACCATCCAGCCCCCTATCCGGTCACGTTGGCCGACCGCCTCATCAGAATGTTCAGTTTCGTGGGCGATTGCGTGCTCGATCCCTTCACGGGAACGGCGTCGACCCAGATCGCGGCCGCCGCGTGCGGCCGCAACAGCATCGGCATCGAAGTTGACCCGGTGTACTACCAACGAGCGTTGACGCGGTTGCGAAACGAGACCGCCAGCCTGCTGTCCACGGCTGCCGTAACCGCCTCGACGATCGACCCGAAACGTGGTCGGCCGGCCACGGCGTAGCCAGTCTCGCATGATCACCGCCCAGGACGCTGTCGACGACCTGTACCGCATCGCCGTCACGGAACGCAAGGCGACATCCACGGCTCGACTGGACGTGCTGGCAGACTATTGCGTCCAGGAGTTGGAGTCGCGTGGTCTGAACGACGTCGAGAAGGAGGCATCGATTCCCGGCGCCGGCCGCGCCAAGAAGTGGGATGTCGCGTGGCGGCACGAGGGGAAGTACCGCCTCGGGGTTTCCCTGAAGTCGCTCCTGAAGAACCTCGGCGGCACGGTACCCAATCGAATCGACGACATGATCGGCGAGGTCACGAACGCCCAGCTTCACTCACCGGAGATCGTGATCGGCTACATCATGATCTTCAATGTGGCGGAAGACAGCTTCTCCACGAAGCACGGGTCGACGTGGTGCGAGCTCTTCCGAGAGCGTGTGACGTCGTTGTCCGGCCGCAGACCTCCTTCCTGGACGACCGGGACCGTGGAGGACTTCGTGCTGGTCGAGGTGGATTTCGGCTTCGACTCCTCGATCCGGGCAACGTCGCAGACCTTCGACGCGTTCTTCGACACGCTGATCGAGCAGGTCAGGACGCGGAATCCCAACGCCATCAGCGCTTGATCACCTGTCACCAAGCACTCGACGCGTGCCTGCACAGACCGGTGCTCGGTTGCGAAGGGACCCGTCGTGGTCTTCGACAGCACCGAGGGAAGGGTCTGGGACTGGAGGGTCTACCGCCGGGAGAAGGAGAGTAGCCTGACGCCACGAGCGCCACTCGCCTATGGCCGAGTCCCCGTTCCTGATCGAAGAGCTGTAGCATAGATGATGAAACATCGCTTTACCTCCATCTTCGGATCGTTCTCACACCGACAGCGACTAGACGGTAGAAGTGGTAAGCCGGACCAGATCTCCGATCGACTCCGCAGTCGGGTTCTCCTATCGTATCGCGACCTAGCAAGTGGAGAATGGGTGTCCCACCCCTTCGCCGTGGCGTCGGATCGAGGTCCTGAGTTCCTTAGAGAGGTGCATAACTCGCTCCAGCACCTCTATGGCCGCGGCAAGCTCTCCAACTCGCCGGCGCGGAACTACCTAGTGTCCTGCCCGATAAATGCATTTATATAACTGCGCCGGCCTCCGCAAGAGCCTCT
>JAPOWL010000554.1:0-7079 GCA_026707615.1 Acidobacteriota bacterium
ATGAGGCACGCCGCCAGCGTTGATTCTGAGCCAGGATCAAACTCTCAAGTTGAAAGCGTGCGCCTCGGGCGCCCCGAAGGGAGCCGTCGGACAAACGTTCAACACGAGAACCGGATTGGCTCTTGCGTTGTCGAATTGGTTGTCAGGCTGATACTCGACGTGTGCCCACGTCGATGTCCTATCCAGTTTTCAAAGAACCCGGCCGCGGGGAATGCCCGCGCCGTGCCCCCGGTGGCGTCGACCACCATGAGCACAGACCGACGATCATACAGAGGCCCCCTGGGCGTGTCAACAGCGAAGTGGGGGAGAAAGTGGAGCGGATTCCGGGCCGGCCGTTCGTGGCCCGCGGTTCCGCTCGGCGCCCAGCAGATCCGTCAGCGCGCCGCGCCGTTCTACGGGACGGAGTCCCGCGGGTCGGACGCCGCGAGGGCGTCCGGGGCCGGCGGCGGGCCGGCGGCCGAGGGCGCGGCGACGACGCGGGCGACGCGGCGCTTGCCGACCTGGAGCACGAAGGGCGCGGCGCCGGGGGCGACGGACCGCCAGGGGTCCTCCACGCGCTGTCCGTCGAGGCGGACGCTGCCCTGGCGGATCAGGCGGCCGGCGGCGGCGGCGGAGGGCGCGAACCCGCAGTCCACGAGAACGCGGGTCAGGCGGAGGCCGGCGGCAGGGATGGCGACCGGGTGCTCGGGAAGCGCCGATGGCAGCGCCTTCCGGGCGAAGCGCCGCTCGAACTCGGCCGCGGCGTCGCGGGCGGCGCCGGAGCCGTGGAAGTCGGTGACGACGGCCGCGGCGAGCTCGGCCTTGACGTCCTTCGGGTGGCGGTCCCCGGAGTCGACGGCGCGCCGGAGGGCCGCGATCTCCGCCTCGGAGCGGTCCGTCAGCAGGGTGTAGTAGGGCCACATCAGCGGGTCGGCGATGGACATGAGCTTGCCGAACATGTCGTCGGGCGGCTCGGTGATGCCGACGTAGTTGTTGGCCGACTTCGACATCTTCTCGACGCCGTCGAGGCCGACGAGGAGCGGGGTCGTCAGCACCACCTGGGCCGGCAGGTCGTACGACGGCATGATGTCGCGGCCGACGTTCAGGTTGAAGAGCTGATCGGTCCCGCCGAGCTCGACGTCGGTCTCGAGGTGCACCGAGTCGTAGGCCTGCGCCAGGGGGTAGAGGAACTCGTGAATCGTGATCGGTCGCCCCTCGTCGTAGCGCTGCCGGAACTCGCGCCGCTCCAGCATCTGGGCCACGCTGTAGCGGGCGGCGAGCCGGATGAGGCCTTCGCTGCCGAGCGCGCCGAGCCAGCGGCTGTTGAACTCGACCACCGTCCGGTCGGGGTCGAGCAGCTTGAAGACCTGCGACTTGTACGTCTCGGCGTTGGCGTCGATCTCCTCGCGGGTCAGCGGAGGCCGGGCCTTGGAGCGGCCCGTCGGGTCGCCGATCAGCCCCGTGAAATCGCCGATGACGAAGACGACGCGGTGGCCGAGGTCCTGGAAGTGCTTCATCTTCCGAATGAGCACCGTGTGGCCCAGGTGGAGATCGGGCGCCGTCGGATCGAAGCCGACCTTGACGCGCAGGGGCCGGCCCCCGGCCGCGGACGAGCCGAGCTTGCGCCGCAGGTCGGCCTCGCGGACGACGTCGACGCAGCCCTTGGTCAGGTAGGCGTACTGCTCGGCCGGCGTCATCGCCGAGATTCTACAGGACGCCTTCCGGGCTCCCGGCGACGAAGCGCCGCCCCTCGATGCGCCAGCCTCCGTCGAGGACCGCCCGGATCGCTTCCGGGTAGATGCGGTGCTCCACCTCGAGAATCCGGGCCGCGAGCGACGCGGGCGTGTCGCCCCCGCGGACCGGGACCGCGGCCTGGCGCACGATCGGCCCGGCGTCGAGCTCCGGGGTCACGACGTGCACCGTCGCCCCGCTCACGGCAACGCCGTGCTCCCACGCCCGGCGCTGCGCGTCGAGCCCCGGGAACGAGGGCAGCAGCGACGGATGGATGTTGAGGACGGCGTCGGGGAACGCGCTGATGAACGCGGGGCTCAGCAGGCGCATGAACCCCGCCAGGCAGACGAGGCCCACGTCGCGCCGCCGCAGCTCCTCGACGACGGCGAGGTCGAAGGCCTCGCGCGAGTCGTAGTCCGTGTGGCGGAGGGTCGCGGTCGGGATGCCCGCCCGCCGCGCGCGCTCGAGGCCCGCCGCGCCCTCCCGGTTGGAGACGACCACCGCGATGTGCGCGTCGAGGGCGCCGCCCGCGACGGCGTCGATGATGGCCTGCAGGTTGCTGCCGCGGCCGGAGATGAGCACGCCGAGGCGGCGGTTCGGGGGTCCGCTCACGACCCGCCGCCCCCGGCGCGGTAGACCACGCCCCGCGTCCCGGGCCGCATCTCTCCGATCCGCACGGCCCCGCCCTCGCCGGCCCCGGACAGCACGGCCCGCAGCTCCGCCTCGGCGGCGGCGTCGCAGACCAGGACCATCCCGATCCCCATGTTGAACGTGCGGTACATGTCCGCGGTGGGGACCTCCCCCCGCGCCTGGAGGAACTCGAATATCGGCGGCACCGGCCACGCCGCCCGGTCCACGTGCGCCGCGCAGCCGTCCGGCAGGATGCGCGGGAGGTTGTCGCTCAGGCCGCCGCCGGTGACGTGGGCGAGGCCCTTCACGAGGCCCGCCTCGATCGCCGGCCACAGCGCGCGCAGGTACGAGCGGTGGGTCTTCAGGAGCTCCTCGCCCACCGTGCAGCCGAGCTCGCCCACGTGCGAGTCCACGCCGAGCCCGAGCGACTCGAAGAGGATGCGCCGCGCCAGCGAGTAGCCGTTCGTGTGCAGGCCCGACGACGGCAGGCCGACGAGCACGTCGCCCGGGGCGATGCGCCGTCCATCGACGAGAGCCTTTCGATCCGCGAGCCCGACCACGAAGCCGGCCAGGTCGTACTCGCCGGCCGCGTACATGCCGGGCATCTCCGCCGTCTCGCCGCCGAGCAGCGCGCAGCCGTTCGCCCGACACCCCTCCGCCACGCCCGCGACGACGGCCGCCGCGACGTCCGGGCCGAGCACGCCCGTGGCGAGGTAGTCGAGGAAGAAGAGGGGCCGCGCGCCCTGCACGAGGATGTCGTTCACGCAGTGGTTGACCAGGTCGATGCCGACCGTGTCGTGGCGGCCGGTTGCGAAGGCTACCTTGAGCTTGGTGCCGACGCCGTCGGCGCTGGCCACCAGGACCGGCTCGACGAGGCCCGCCAGGTCGGGCCGGAACACGCCGCCGAACGCTCCGATGTCGGAGAGCACGCCGCCCGTGAACGTGCTGCGCGCCAGGTCGCGGACCCGCGCCACGAGCGCGTTCGCGCCGTCGATGTCGACGCCCGCCGCCTTGTAGTCCATCGCCTGACCGCGCCCTCCGGTTGCGAGCGCCGGACCTCAGAGCTGCGCGACGCCGGGGAGCCGCCCCGGCCGGCCGGCCGGCGGGTCGGTGGGGTACGCCGCCGCGACGAGCGCGGCCCGTCGTCCTCGCACGATCACGGGTCCGCGGAGCGCTGCGCCGACGAGTCCGCCATCTTGAGCACCATCTGCATGTAGGCCTCCTGGTCGCGCGGCGGGCCTACCGGATAGTCCTTCGTGTAGCAGGCCGTGCAGTAGTCGCCGCTCCGCGGACCGACCGCCGCGCGCAGCCCCTCGATGCTCAGGTAGGCCAGGGTGTCGGCGCCCATGAAGTCGCGGATCTCGTCGATGCCGCGCCGCGCCGCGATCAGCTCCTCGCGGTGCGGGGTGTCGATGCCGTAGTAGCAGGGAGCGACGGTCGGCGGGCAGCTGATCCGCATGTGCACCTCCGCCGCGCCCGCCGCCTTGATCATCGAGACGATCTTGCGGCTCGTCGTGCCGCGCACGATCGAGTCGTCCACCAGCACGACGCGCTGCCCGTCGAGGATGTCGCGGACGGTGTTCAGCTTGACCTTCACCTTGAACGCCCGGATGGACTGCTGCGGCTGGATGAACGTCCGCCCGACGAAGTGGTTGCGGATGAGTCCCATCTTCAGCGGAATGCCGGACTCCTCGGCGTAGCCCATCGCCGCGCACAGACCCGAGTCGGGAATCGGAACCACCGCGTCCGCCTCGACCGCGGTCTCGCGCGCCAGCCGCCGCCCCAGGTTCGTGCGCACCTCGTTGACGCTCCGCCCGAACACGTAGCTGTCGGGCCGGGAGAAGTAGACATGCTCGAACACGCAGTGGGCAGGCTGCACGGGAGCGAAGGGGCGGAACGACCGCAGCCCCTCGGCGTCGATGACCAGCACCTCGCCCGGCGCGACGTCGCGTTCGTAGCGGGCTCCGATGAGGTCCAGGGCGCACGTCTCCGAGCAGACGACGTAGGCGTCGTCCAGCCGCCCGAGGGCCAGGGGACGGAAGCCGTGCGGGTCGCGCACCGCGATCAGGCGCTCGGGGGTCAGCATGACCAGCGAGAAGGCGCCCCGCACCTGCGACACGGACTCGACGATGGCGTCCGCCGGCGACCCCGCCTGCGACTTCGCGTAGAGGTGCAGGACGACCTCGGTGTCGCTCCCGGTCTGGAAGATGCTCCCGCGCCGCACCAGCTCGGCGCGCAGCTCGCCCGCGTTGACGAGGTTCCCGTTGTGGCAGAGGGCGATCTGGCCGTGGGCGCAGTCGATCAGGATCGGCTGCGCGTTGGTGACGCGGCTGTCGCCGGACGTCGAGTAGCGCACGTGGCCGATTGCGGCGGGCCCGGTCAGGTCGGCCAGGATCCGGTCGTCGAACACGTCCGACACGTAGCCCATGGCCCGCGTCAGCCGCAGCCGGCCGTCCTCGGCCACCGCGATGCCCGCGCTCTCCTGCCCCCGGTGCTGCAGCGCGTACAGGCCGAGGTAGGTCATCGAGGCGGCCTGCTGATGCCCGAAGATGCCGAACACGCCGCACGCGTCGCGGAATCCGTCAGACACGGCTCGCTCAATTATGCCGCGGAAGGCTCCCAGTGGTGCGACAGCCCCGTCGACCAGGCCTGCTCCGCTTCCGCGAGGGGCAGGTCCACGAGCGCGGCGCCGCCGCCGTTCGCGATGCGCAGCCGGGATCCGCCGGTGCGCCCGAGCACCCGGGCCGGCACGGCGGCGGCGCGCGCGCGGGCGAGGACCTCGTCCGCGTCGTCCTCGGTCGTCGACACGACGACCTGCGTGGCCGCCTCGCCGAAGAGCGCCGTGGCCTGCGCCACCGGGTCTTCGCCCGCGGGAGCCGGGAGCGCGATCGCGGCGCCGATCCCGCCGCTCGCGAAGCAGCACTCGGCCAGCGTCACGGCCAGCCCGCCCTCCGCGCAGTCGTGCGCCGAGTCGAGCCGCCCGTCGGCGGCGAGGGCCGCCACGAGGCCCTGGAGCGCCTTCTCCGCCGCGAGGTCGATCGCCGGCGGCGTGCCGCGCGTCCAGCCGTGGATGCGGTGCAGGTACTCGCTGCCGCCGAGGGTAGCGCCGCCCGGCGCGCCGAGCAGCACGATCACCGCGTCCGGCCGCCGGAAGACGCCGCCCAGGACCCGGTCGGCGTCGTCGAGGATGCCGACCACGCCGACCACCGGCGTCGGCAGGATGGCCCGGCCCTCGGTCTCGTTGTAGAGGCTGACGTTGCCTCCCGTGATCGGCACCTCGAGCGCCCGGCAGGCGTCGCCCAGCCCCGCCACCGCGCGCGCGAACTCCCACATGATCTCGGGCCGCTCCGGGTTGCCGAAGTTGAGGCAGTTGGTGGCCGCCACCGGCCGCGCCCCCGCGCAGGCGACGTTGCGGGCCGACTCCGCGACCGCCAGCACGGCGCCGCGGTAGGGGTCGAGCCAGCAGTGCCGCCCGTTGCCGTCGACGGAGAAGGCGAGCGCGCGGCGGGTCCCCTTGACGCGGACCACGCCCGGGCCCTGCCCGGGGGGCAGCAGCGTGTTGGTCCGCACCATGTGATCGTACTGCCGGGAGATCCAGCCGGTGCTCGCCACCGACGGCGACGCCAGGAGGGCGAGGAGCGCATCCGCCGGGGACGGGGCCGGACGCGCGCGGAGCGCCTCCGGGTCGAGCGCCTGCCGCGCGGCAAGGTCGTCGGGCTCGCGGACCGGCCGGTCGTAGAGCGGCGCCTCGTCCGCGAGCGGCCGGTTGGGGATCTCCGCCACCGTCGCCCCGCGGTGCCGGACGCGCAGGAGGCCGTCGCCGGTCACGGTCCCGATGCGCACCGCGTCGAGGTCCCACTTGGCGAAGATGCGCTCCACCGCCGCCTCGCCGCCCCGGCGGACGACGAAGAGCATCCGCTCCTGCGACTCCGACAGCATGATCTCGTAGGGCGTCATGCCGGCTTCCCGCTGCGGCACGCCGGTGATGTCGATCTCGATGCCGACGCCGCCGCGGGCGCCCATCTCGCAGGCCGAGCACGTCAGGCCCGCCGCGCCCATGTCCTGCAGCGCGACGATCGCGTCGGCCCGGAGCGCCTCCAGGCACGCCTCGAGCAGCAGCTTCTCGAGGAACGGGTCGCCGACCTGCACGTTCGGGCGCTTCTCGGCCGACGCGTCGTCGAACTCCGCCGAGGCCATGGTCGCGCCGTGGATGCCGTCGCGGCCGGTCTTGGCCCCGACGTAGTAGACGGGGTTCCCGACGCCCTCGGCGCGTCCCCGGATCAGGGCGTCGCGCCGGACGACGCCGAGACAGAAGACGTTGACCAGCGGGTTGCCGGCGTAGCTGGGGTCGAAGCCCACCTCGCCCCCGACCGTCGGCACCCCGATGCTGTTCCCGTAGCCGGCGATGCCGGCCACCACGCCCTCCAGGATGCGCCGCGCGAGCGGCTCGTCGAGCGGTCCGAAGCGCAGCGAGTCCGCCAGCGCGATCGGCCGCGCGCCCATGGTGAAGATGTCGCGGATGATGCCGCCCACGCCGGTCGCGGCGCCCTGGTAGGGCTCGATGAACGAGGGGTGGTTGTGGGACTCGATCTTGAAGACGGCGGCCAGCTCGTCGTCGATCGCGATGGCGCCGGCGTTCTCGCCGGGGCCCTGCAGCACGTGCGGCCCCGCCGTCGGCAGCCGGCGCAGGTGCACGCGCGAGCTCTTGTAGCTGCAGTGCTCGGACCACATCACCGAGA
>JAPOWL010000554.1:7089-13267 GCA_026707615.1 Acidobacteriota bacterium
CCGAGGTTCGGGCGGCGCCCCAGGATCGAGACGATGCGCTCGAACTCGGCCTCCGTGAGTCCGTGCGCCGCCGCCTGCTCCCGGTCGACGGTGCCGCGGCTGGCGTCGCTCATCGCGCTCCCGTCCGCGCCGTTCCTTCGCGCGCCGCGGCTCCGCCGCCTCCCGCCGCCGTCCGCGCGGCTCCGCCGCGTGCCGCCGCGCACGCCTCCACCAGCGACTCCAGCACGACGCGGCCGTCGGCGCTCCCGAGCGCCGCCTCGCACGCGCGCTCCGGATGGGGCATCAGCCCGACGACGTTTCCCTGCGCGTTCGAGATGCCGGCGATTGCCGCCGTGGAGCCGTTCACGTTCCACCGCTCGTCGATGGTGCCGTCCGGCGCCGCGTAGCGGAACACGACCCGCCCGTCCCCCTCGAGCCGTTCCAGGGTGGCGGGGTCGGCGTAGTAGTTCCCCTCGCCGTGCGCGATCGGCATCCGGAGCACCTGCCCGGCGCGCGCCCGTCCGGTGAACGGCGTGCCGGTCCGCTCCACGCGCAGGTGCACCTGCTCGCAGATGAACCTCAGCCCCCGGTTGCGCCGCATCCCGCCCGGCAGCAGGCCCGCCTCGAGCAGCACCTGGAAGCCGTTGCAGATACCCAGCACGGGCCCTCCCGCGGCCGCGAACTCGACGACGCGGGCCATGATCGGCGAGAAGCGCGCGATGGCCCCCGTCCGCAGGTAGTCGCCGTACGAGAACCCGCCCGGCAGGATCACGGCGTCCGCGCCGCCGAGGTCGCCGGCCTTGTGCCAGACGAACGCCGCGTCGCAGCCGACGACGTGCTTCAGCGCGTGGTACGCGTCGTGATCGCAGTTCGAGCCCGGGAACACGGCCACCGCGACCTTCACCGCCGACTGCTCCCCCCTGGCCGGCGGCGCCCGGTGCGCTCCCCGCCCGCCCGCCCGGGAGAACGGCGATGCGGCACGTAGCGCCCGCGCAGGCTCCTAGCCCGCCGTTCGTCGCCTTTGGCTCCGCTCGGCGCCCAACCCAATCCTTCAGGAGTCCGCGCCGTTCTACGGCGCAGACTCCTAGCGGTCATCGACCTCCACCCGGTAGCTCTCGATCACCGGGTTCGCCAGCAGGCGGTCCGCCATCTCCGCCGCGAGGGAACGCGCCTCGCCGGGCGAACCGGCCGCGACGTCGATCTCGAAGAACTTGCCCTGGCGCACGTCCTCCACCGCACCGTAGCCCAGCGAGCGCAGCGCGCCCAGGATCGTCTTGCCCTGCGGGTCGAGGATCGACGGCTTGAGCGTCACGAAGACCCGCGCCCTCATCGCGCCGCCTCCGGCGATGCGGGCGCCGCCGCGCCGGCGGGCGCAGCGTCCGAAGCCCCCGGGGCGTCCGCCCCCGCCGCCGGGGTCCCCGCCGCCGGGGTCCCCGCCGCCGCCCCGGGTCCGAAGACGCGCTCGAAGATCGTGTCGACGTGGCGGAGCTGCGCGTCGACGTCGAACGCGCGGTCGATCTCGGCGCCCGAGAGCACCGCGGTGACGTCCGGATCCGCGCGCAGCAGGCTCCGGAACTCGGCGCCCTCGTCGTGCGAGCGCATGGCGTTGCGCTGCACCATCACGTAGGCGTCCTCGCGCGACACGCCGCGGCTGGCCAGCGCGAGCAGCACCGAGCCGGAGAAGACCACGCCGCGCGAGCGGTAGAGGTTCTCCCGCATCCGGCCGGGGTCGACCACCAGGTCGCGCACGATGCCGGTGAAGCGGCGCAGCATGTGGTCGAGCACCGCGAAGCTGTCGGGCAGGATCACGCGCTCGACCGACGAGTGCGAGATGTCGCGCTCGTGCCACAGGGCGACGTTCTCGAGGGCCGCCATTGCGTTCGATCGCAGCAGCCGGGCGAGGCCGGTGATCTGCTCGCAGCCGATCGGGTTGCGCTTGTGCGGCATCGCCGAAGAGCCCTTCTGGCCTCGCGCGAAGGGCTCCGCCACCTCGCCGATCTCGGTCTTCTGCAGCCCGCGCACCTCGACCGCGAACGTCTCGAGCGACGCGCCGGTGATGGCCAGGGCGCTCGCGAGCTCGGCGTGCCGGTCCCGCTGCACGACCTGCGAGGCGACCGGCGCCGGCGTCAGGCCGAGCTCGTCGCACACCGCCCGCTCGATCTCGGGGGCCAGGTGCGCGTAGGTCCCCACCGCGCCGGAGAGCTTGCCCACGCTGATCGCTTCGCGGGCGCGCAGCAGCCGCTGGCGGTCGCGCTCCAGCTCGGCGTGCCACAGGGCCAGCTTCAGTCCGAACGTCATCGGCTCGGCGTGCACGCCGTGCGTGCGGCCGATCATCGGCGTCCGGCGGTGCTCGTGGGCCCGCGCCGCGACCGCCCGCATCGCGGCGCAGAGGTCCTGCAGGACGAGGTCGCAGGCGCCCCGCATCTGGAGCGCCAGCGCGGTGTCGAGGACGTCGGACGACGTCATGCCGAAGTGCAGCCAGCGGGCCGACGGGCCGACGTGCTCGGCGACGGCGGTCGTGAAGGCAATCACGTCGTGCCGCGTCTCGCGCTCGATCTCGTCGACGCGCGCGGCCTCGACCTTGCCGCGCTCGGCGATGTCGCGCGCCGCGTCGGCCGGGATCACGCCGTGGGCCGCCATCGCGCGCGCCGCCGCGATCTCGACCCGCAGCCAGGTCTCGTAGCGCTGCTGGTCGCTCCAGAGGTAGCCCATCTCGGGGGGCGTGTAGCGGGGAATCATCGCAGGGTCACATCGGACAGGGGCGTCAGAAGGGCAGCGCGACCTGCTGCGCCCGGCCCGCGAGCGGAGCCGGCACGGTCGGCCACGCGCCGAGGTCGATGGTTTCCGTGGGGCGATCCTGGCGGGCGACCACGACCTCGACGTCGTGCCGCCCCGACGCGCGGAGCGCCTCGCGACACGTCATCTCGGCGAGTTCCGGCAGGTTGTTCACCCGGCTCACGTGGGCCAGCACGATGCAGCGCACCGCGTCGGCCAGCTCCTCGCGCACGAAGGCGGCGAGGGCCTCGTTCGAGAGGTGCCCCTCCGCGCTGGCGATGCGTTCGCGGGTCGACCGCGCGTAGGGGCTCACGCGCAGCAGCTCGGCGGCGTGGTTCGACTCGATGACCAGCACCCGGCAGTCGCGCAGCCGCGCCGCGACCGGCGGCGTCAGCGCCCCGACGTCGGTGGCGTAGCCGATCGCGCCCTCCGCCGTCTCCACGCGGAACCCCACCGCCGCCGTGTCGTGCGGGATCTCGAAGGGCACGAAGCGCAGGCCGCCCACCGTCCGCGACCGTCCCGGCCGCAGCGTCCGCCACACGTCGACGCCGGGCGCGCCCCACTCCGACCGGATGGCCGCCGTCGCGTGCACCGGCACTCCGTGCCGCCGCGAGAGCAGGGCCGCGCCGCGCGTGTGGTCGCCGTGGGCGTGCGTGATGAAGACGGCGTCCACGGCGGCCGGGTCGACGTCGAGCCGGAGCAGGCGCCGCGTCAGCTCGCGGTAGCTCAGGCCGGCGTCGATCAGCACGCGCGAGGTCCCGTCGGAGACGAGCGTGGCGTTGCCGGCGCTGCCGCTGGCGAGCACCGTGAGCCGGACGGCGATGGCGAGGTCTCCTTTCCGGGCGTCACCCGAGATCGAGCTGCGACTCCGAGAGGCCCTGTCCGCCGACCGGGCCGAGCACCGTCGCGGCGAGGCTGCCGTTCGCGAACAGGTCCGCCGCCACGCGCTGCACGTCGTCCGCCGTCACGCGGTCGAGGGCCGCCAGCGTCTCGTCGATGTCGATCTGGCGGCCGAAGTACATCTCGGAGCGCGCGAGCTGCGACATGCGGCTCGAGGTGCTCTCGAGGCCCAGCACCAGGCTGCCCTTCAGGTGGTCCTTGGCCCGCTGCAGCTCGGACGCCTCCATCGGCGCCGCCTTCATGCCCCGGAGCTCCGCCACCACGAGATCGACCACCTCGGAGACCGAGGCGGCGTCGCAGCCGGCGTAGACGGTGAGCGCGCCGACGTCGCGGTACGCCGCCAGGCTGCTCGCCACCGCGTAGGCCAGCCCCCGCTTCTCCCGCACGTTCTGGAACAGGCGCGAGCTCATCGAGCCGCCCAGCACCGTGTTGAGCACGTAGGTCACGTAGCGGTCGGGGTGATCGTGGGCGTAGGCCCGCGTGCCCAGGCAGACGTGGCTCTGCTCGAGGTCCTTGTCGCGGACGAGCAGCCCCGCCGCCGCCTCCGGTGCCGTGGCGGGAGCCGGCGGCGTGCCCGCGGCCAGCGTCCCGAACGCCTCGCCGACGAGCTCGCGGACCGCGCCCGCCTCGACGTGACCGGCCGCGGCGATGACGAGGCTGCCCGCCGTGTAGGTGCGGGCGAAGTAGTCGCGGAGCGTGGCGGCATCGAGGGCTCCGACCGACTCCGCCGTGCCGAGGATGGAGCGCCCGAGCGCGTGGTCCGGCCAGAAGCGCGCCGTGTAGAGCTCGTAGACGAGGTCGTCCGGCGTGTCCTCGACCATCTTGATCTCCTCGACCACCACCTTCTGCTCGCGCGCGATCTCGCGGGCGTCGAACGCGGGGTTGAGGAGCAGGTCGGAGAGGATGTCGAGCGCGCGCGGGAGGTGCTCGTCGAGCACCTTGACGTAGTAGCTGGCGCACTCCTTGGCCGTGAACGCGTCGAGGTGCCCGCCGAGCGAGTCGACCTCCTGCGCGATCGCCTCGGCGCTGCGGGAGGTCGTGCCCTTGAAGAGCATGTGCTCGACGAAGTGGGCGATGCCCGGGTGCTCCGCGTCCTCGTCGCGCGACCCGCAGGTCAGCCAGGCCCCGAGGCTGACCGACCGCACGTCGGGCATGCTCTCGGTCAGCAGACGGAGCCCGTTGTCGAACACCGCGCGCTCGATCATCGCCGAAGCCACACCGGCCGCCACCCGCCCGCCGAGCCGGACGGGCAGGCCTCGAAAGGGGCCGCGCGGGCCCCGCAAGGGTTGCTGGGACCCCGCAAGGGTTGCTGGGGTAGTACGTTGCTGGAAGCCAACCGGCGCCGCGATCATACCACAGCGCGGCGGTAGTACCATGCTGCTATGAGCGCGACCGAAGGGGCCGCTCCGGCGGCCGGCGGCTCGCCCGACGCGGCCGGTCCGCGCGATCTGACGGAGCTGGAGTTGCCCGCCCTCGAGGCCGCCGTGGCCGGTCTCGGCGCGCCCGCCTTCCACGCGCGGCAGATCTACCGCTGGGTCTATCGCCGCGGCGTGACCGACTTCGCGCGGATGACCGACCTGCCGGCGTCGCTGCGGACGCGCCTCGCGGCGGCGTTCGCCGTCCCCACGCCGACCGTCGTCGAGCGGGCGCGCTCGCGCGACGGCACGGTCAAGTTCCGGCTTGGCCTCCGCGACGGCCGCGGCGTCGAGGCCGTCTTCATCCCGGACACGCCGGCCCGCACGTTCTGCGTGTCGACGCAGGTCGGGTGCGCGATGCAGTGCGGCTTCTGCCTCACCGGCCGCATGGGGCTCACCCGCAACCTGACGGCGGGCGAGATCGCCGGTCAGGTCCGCGCGATGGCCCACGACCTGGCGCTCGCCGACCGACCCTTCAACGTCGTCCTGATGGGGATGGGCGAGCCGCTGCACAACTACGAGCCGACGATGCGCGCCCTGCGCATGCTGGCGTCGGAGAGCGGGCTGGCCGTGCCGCCCCGCCGCGTCACGCTCTCGACCGTGGGCGTGCTGCCGGGCCTCGCGCGCCTCGCCGCCGAGCCCGTCATGCCGAACCTCGCGGTGTCGCTGCACGCCGCCACCGAGGAGCTCCGCGAGCGTCTCGTCCCCCTCGGCCGGAAGTACCCGCTGGCCGAGCTGCTCGCCGCGTGCCGCCGGTTCCCGGTCGGGCGCCGCGAGCGCATCACCTTCGAGTACGTGCTCCTCGACGGCGTGAACGACGCTCCCGCCGACGCCCGCCGCCTCGCCCGGCTGCTCCGCGGCATCCGCTCCAAGGTGAACGTGATCCCCCTCAACGAGGCGCCCGGCATCCCCTACCGCCGGCCCCCGGACCACCGCGTGGACGCGTTCGGCCGGACCCTGGCCGCGGCCGGCGTGCGGGTGTCGGTGCGCAAGAGCCGGGGCCGCGACATCCGCGCGGCCTGCGGTCAGCTCATCCTCGAGGGAGCCCTGCCGTCGGCGGGGCAGCGGATGGCGGCCCGCCTGCCGTGACCACGAGGCCGTCGACCGTG
>JAPOWL010000515.1 GCA_026707615.1 Acidobacteriota bacterium
CCCAGATCACACCGCCCTGAGGGACGTGCGTCCGCTCGCCGCGGAAGCGGTCCAACCCGCCCTGCATCCGCTGCGCGTCGACGCCCCAGCCGGACTGGACGGCAATGTACTGGCGGCCGTCGACGGCGAACGACGACGGAATGCCGATGACGCCGGAGTTCGTCCGGATCGACCACAGCTCGTCGCCCGACGCCGCGTCGAACGCCCGGAAGTGGCGATCGTTCGTGCCGCCCATGAAGACGAGACCGCCGGCCGTGGTCAGGACGGGCCCCCAGTTCGGCGACGCGAACTCGCGGCGCCAGACCAGCTCTCCGGAGTCCAGGTTCCAGGCCTGCAGCTCGCCCAGGTGGTCCGCGCCGTCCCGGATCTCGTAGGTGGATCGGGCCCCGGTGAACATGCGCCCGGGGGTGTACTCGACCGGACGGCCCTCCATCGAGGTGCAGACGTTCTCGATGGCCGGGATGTAGAGCAGCCGCGTCCCGGGGTTGAACGCCGCCGGAGGCCAGTTCTTGCCGCCCGTGAGCGAGGGGCAGAAGCTCGCCCGCTTGCCGGTGCCGGGCGTGTGCTCGGGGTCGTACGAGGGCCGACCGGTGCGCGGGTCGATGGCAGTGAAGGCGTTCTGGTAGACGTAGGGCTCGGCGTCGACGAACCCGATGCCGGACGGCCCGCGCTCCAGGATCCAGAGGTAGCCGTTCCGCCCGGGGTGCACCAGCGCGGGGATGGCGCGGCCGTCCCGCTCGATGTCGATCAGCAGCGGCGGGTCGATCTCGTCCCAGTCCCACGAGCCGTTCCAGTGGTACTGGTGGTAGCCGGCGATCGCGCCGGTCGACGCGTCGAGGGCGAGCACCGAGTTGGTGTAGAGGTTGTCGCCCGGACGCGTATCGCCCATCCATGGCCCCGGGTTGCCGGTACCCCAGTACGTCTGGTTCAGCTCCGGGTCGTAGGTGGCGGTGGCCCAGACCGAGGCGCCGCCGTTCCGCCACGTCTCGCCGGGCCAGGTGTCGCCGCCGGGCTCGTCGGGCGCGGGGATCGTGTAGGTCTTCCAGACCTCGTTCCCCGTCTCGGCGTCGAGGGCGGCGACGAAGCCGCGGATGCCGAGTTCCCCGCCGGACGTGCCGACCATGACCTTGCCGTCCGCGACGAGCGGGGCCATCGTGATGTAGTAGCCGACCGCGGGATCCTCGACCGCCTGCTCCCAGACCACGTCGCCCGTCGCCGCGTCGAGCGCCACGACGTGCGTGTCGACGGTGCCGATGTAGACCTTGTCGCCGTACAGGGCGACGCCGCGGTTCGTCGGATGCAGCTGCTGCAGCGCCGCCGGCAGCTCGCGGGCGTAGCGCCAGAGGAGATCCCCCGTCGCCGCGTCGAAGGCGAAGACCTGATTCTGCGGCGTCGTGACGAACATGCGCCCGTCGTTGACGACGGGCGGTGCCTCGTGCCCCTCGCGGACGCCGGTGGAGAACGTCCAGACCGGCTTCAGGCGGCCGACGTTGGCGGCGGTGATCTGGTCGAGCGGACTGTACCCCCAGCCGTCGTACGTGCGGCGGTACATGAGCCAGTCGTCCGGCTCCGGGTTCCGCAGGCGCTCGGTGGTCACCGGCGTGTAGCCGCCATCGTCCTGAGCGGCGTCCTGAGCGGCCGGCGCGATAGTCAGTGCGCAAGCGGCCGCGACGGCGAGCGCGGCGGTGCGGTGCGGGGTCGGGATCATCAAGGGGCCTCCAGACTCGCCCGGCCGCGGCCGCGGCCGCGGCCGCGGCCGCGGGGCGTCCGCTACGCTCACGGCGGATCGGCTCCGACGCGGCCGATGAAGCCCGCGGCCGCCTCCAGGGCGCCGTCGACGATGGCGAGGGGGAGTGCGGCCAGACGCCGGGGCGCCGGACCCAGCACGACCTCCGCGCCGCGGGCCGGATCGAACTCCGAATCGTGACACGGGCAGAGCAGCGTGCGCGTGCCGTCGATCCACTCCGAGACGTCGCAGCCGGTGTGGGAGCAGACGCCCGAGTAGGCGACGATTCCGTCGGCCGCGCGGGCGGCGGTGGCGGCGTCCAGGGCGGCGGGGTCGAGGCGGACCAGCACCACCTGGTTCAGTCGCGAGCCGTCGCGGACCGTCCCGCTTGCGGGATCCATCGGCCAGGCCAGCAGGAGCGCCCCGCCGGGGGCGAGGTCGCTCGGAACGACTGGTTCCCCGCGGCGCGCGCCGAGCGCGAACACGAACCGGTCGCCCGCGCGGGGACCGGCCGCGGCGTCCCCCGCCGCCTGCCCCGCGGCCGCGCGGCGCGCGCGGAGGACGAGCCCGATGCCCGCCGCCGCTCTCAGCAATTCCCGCCGCTCCATGGTCGTCCGGTCAGTGCTCGTAGGCCAGGAGCGGTTCCTCGACCGGAATCAGGTCGTCCAGCCAGGAGGCCCGGTCGTCCCGCGACCGTACGAAGAAACGCCCGAGGTCCGCCGGGTCCTTCGCCTGGTGGTAGCGGAGGTAGATTCGCTCGTTGTCGACACCGACGATCTCGACCTTGCCGGACGCGTGCGACATGCAGTACTTGGCGCGGCGGGCGAGGCCGGATCCGCGCCGGAGCGCCTCCTGAAAGATCTGCCAGCCGCGGACGATGGGCACCTCGTAGGGCTCGTTGCCGGCCGTCGGACGCCCCTGGAACAGGTAGTAGGGCGGGCACCCGATGTAGGAGAGCCGCGAGTACATCTCGGCCAGCGTCGCCGCGTCGTCGTTGACCCCCCGGATCAGGGGGCACTGGTTGACGCAGATGACGCCGTTCCGGAGGCACGCGTCGATACCCTCCACCGCCGGCTCGGTCAGCTCGCGCGGATGATCGAAGTGCGCCATCAGGTAGATGCGCCGCTCCGGCGTGGAGTACTTCCGGAAAGCGGCCTGCAGCTCTTCGTCCCGGAGCACGCGCCACGGGTCGAACGCCGGCATCTTCGACCCGATCCGGATGATCCGCACGTGATCGATGGCGCGGAGCGCCTCGAAGATCTCGACCAGCCGCCGCGTGCTCATCAGCAGCGGATCGCCGCCCGTCAGCAGCACGTTGCTGACCTCGGGATGGGCGGCGATGTACGCGAGGCCGGCGCTGACGTCGTTGGTCACCTCGTCGTTGTCGTCCATGAAGAGCCGCTTGCGGAAGCAGTAGCGGCAGTAGGCGCCGCAGACCTCGTTGCACAACAGCAGGACGGTGTCGAAGTACTTGTGCTGCACGCCGCGGGCCACGGTCACCGCCTGCTCGTTGCTGGCGTCCAGGCGGCCCCAGTCGTTCAGTTCCTCCTCGCGCGGGATGATCAGCTGCCGGATCGGGTCGTCCGGGTCGTTCCAGTCGATCAGCCGGAGGTAGTAGTCGTTCGCGCGAAAGACGTACTCCTGGGTCACGGGCTGCAGCCGGGCGCGGACGTCGGCCGGGATCTCCGGCACCTGATCCAGGCGCCGGACGTACTTCACCCGCTGCCGCCCGCCGGGCTCCGACGATGATTGCGTCAGTGGTGTAGTCATAGGCTCTGCTCCACGAGGCGGCGACGGTGCCGCCCGTGAATCGGAAATCGCGCCCGCCGTTGCCGCGCCCACAGGGCTCCGGGGCCGAGATCTGGCGGTAACCGACGAACGCTGGTGTTGCTCGCCAACGCCCATCGCGGCATCCGGCGATGAGCCGGCGAGACGCCCAGAGTATTGCAGGATGCCGGCCGATGCAACCCCGGCGCGGGGCCGGTGGCCGGGCGGCGCGGAACGGGCTCGTTGCCCTGCGGCGGCAAGTCGTTGACGTGGAAGACGTTGCGCCGGTGGGGGCGGCGGAGCTGGAGCGCCCCGGGACGGGTGGCTCGCCGAGACGGACAGTTGCCCGCCGCCGAGGCGGAGGCGGGGGAGTGCACCGGAGTCGGCATCGGCCGCGGCGCTGGTCGCCAGGGGGCTCGGGTGCCCGCTGCCGGCCCGACCGCTGCCGGCGGACGAAGCCGGCGACCGGGGGAGTGGAAGCGGACCGGTCCCGACGTGGCGTCAGCGGTCACGCGTTCGGCGCTCGTACTCCTCACGCAACCCCGGCGACAGGGGGTACACGTCGCGGAAGCGGTGCTCTCCGCTCCGGAGCAGATCCCGCTCGTGCTCCTCGAGCGCGGCGCGCTCCGCGGCGGCCGCGAGGACGGCGGGGACGAGCGCCGGCGGGAAGAAGAGCACCCCGGTGTCGTCGGCGACGACGACGTCGCCGGGCAGGACGGTGGCCGTGCCGATGCGTACCGGCGCGTTCCAGGCGGCGCCCAGCCAGCTCGTGGTCTTGACGTCGAAGAAGCGCGCGAACACCGGGAAGCCGCGGAACGCGTCCGACGCGAGCTCGGCGAGGTCGCGGCTGCCGCCGTCGATGACGACACCCGCCGCCCCGCGGAGCTTGATGCCGAGGGCGCCCATGCCGCCGAACAGGACGTGGCCGCCGGCGCCGCCCAGCTCGGCCACCACGACGTCGCCCGGCTGCGCCTCCTCCGCGGCGCGTGCGTAGTAGCGGCGGTCCCAGTCGCCCTCGGCGGCCAGGGTGTCGATCGCCTCCACGAAGTCGGGGCGGGGCGGGAGGAAGCGCATCGTCAGGGCGCGTCCCGCGATGCGTTCGCCCGGCTGCGTGCTCCGAAAGCCGCGGACGTAGTTGGCGCGGTAGCCGCCGAGGGCGCTCCAGATGTCCTCCAGCTGCATCTCGCGCAGGCGGGCGAGGTCGGCGTCGGTCACCGTGGCGGCGTCGCCAGCGGAGCCAAGCGCGTCCATGATCGCGCTGTACGTCGTGCGGTTCGCGCGGAAGCCCTCCGGCGCCCGGACGTCGGCGTCGGCCGAGGACCCCACGGGCCCCCCGGAGGATTGGGCGGCGCCGGGCGAGGCCGCCAGCAGCGTCAGGAGCGACCCGGCGACGGTGTGCCTTCGCATCGGTTCCCTTTCTCGGTCTCGAGGGCGGCGCGCCGCCGATGACGGGAGCGGACGGCCGCCGGCCGGTGTCGGCGGAGCCGGGGCATCCGGAGCCGTGCTATAAGGATGCCATGAGGCAGACGCTGTCCCGGCGCGAGTGGTTGAAGCGCGTGGCGGTCGCCGGCGCCGCGGCGGCGGTTCCGGTCGGAGCGGCCGGCCCTCGCGCCGCGCAGACGCCGGCGGGGGCGTCGTTCGAGACGCTGACCGCGGCGGAGGGGGAGACGCTCGAGGCAGTCACGGCCCGGCTGATTCCGAGCGACGAGCACGGACCGGGCGCCGCGGAGGCGCGCGCGGCGCGCTACATCGACCGTGCCCTCGGCGGCGCCCTGGCCGCGTCGCTGCCCGCTTATCGCGAGGGGCTCGCGGCGGTCGACCGCTTCGCGGAGACGGCGGCGGGAGGCCGCTTCGCCGGGCTTCCGGCCGATGCCCAGGACGGCGTGCTGCGGGCGATCGAGCACGGCTCGGCCCAGGGGTTCCCCGGCAGTTCCGGGGCCTTCTTCGCGATGGTCCGCTCGCACACCCTCCAGGGCACGTTCTCGGACCCCGCGTACGGGGGGAACGAGGGCTTCGTCGGCTGGGAGCTGATCGGCTACCCGGGCGTGCGGACCGCGGTCACGCCCGAGCTCCAGCGGATGGACGTCGCGCCGCGGGCGCGGCACGTCTCGGCCTACGACTACCCGGCGTTCGCCGCCGCCCGCGCGAGGAGGACCCGTGGCCGCTGAGCTCCCGAAGACCGACGTCGCCGTAATCGGCCTCGGCGCGGCCGGCGGAGTGGCGGTGCTGCCGCTCACGGAGGCCGGTCTGGAGGTGGTCGGCATCGAGGCGGGCCGCTGGCAGAGCGCGCGCGACCACGCGCCGGACGAGTTGTTCAACAACTACCGCGGCTGGCCCGACTCGGTCCAGAAGGCGAACCGGGAGGTTCCGGTGCACCGGAGGAACCCGTCGGCGCCGGAGACGCGCGGGTCGATCCACCCGATGATGAACGCGGTCGGCGGCACGACGCTCCACTACTGGGCCCAGAGCTGGCGGCTGAATCCCTGGGACTTCCGCGTCGCGAGCGAGACGACGCGTCGCTACGGGGCGTCGCGGCTGCCGGCCGGCACGACGGTGGAGGACTGGCCGTTCGGCCTCGACGAGCTCGAGCCGTACTACGATCACGTCGAGCACGCGATCGGCGTGTCGGGGCAGGCCGGCAACGTCGGCGGCGAGATCGACGAGCGGGGCAACGTCTTCGAGGGGCCGCGCCGCCGACCCTACCCGATGCCGCCCCTGCGGGGCACGGGGTTCACGGAGCTCATGACCGGCGCCGCGCGCCGGCTCGGCTGGCATCCGTTCCCCGGGCCGGCCGCTGTCAACAGCGAGCGCTACGGCGAGCGCGCGGCATGCCAGTACCACGGCTTCTGCAACCGCGGCGGCTGTCACCTGGACGCCAAGAACTCCACCGCGGTCACCACGATCCCGCGCGCGCAGGCGACCGGACGGCTCGACGTGGTGACCGAGGCCCACGCCCGCGCGATCCGGGTGGGCGGCGACGGGCGCGTGACCGGCGTGGAGTACGTCAAGGACGGCGAGACCTTCTTCCAGCCGGCCGGCGTCGTGCTGCTGGCGAGCTACACCTACGAGAACGTCCGGCTGCTGCTGCTCTCGAAGTCGGCCGCCTGGCCCCGCGGCCTGGCGAACAACGGCGGGCAGGTCGGCCGCCACTACCTGAGCCACGCCCAGCTCGGCGGCGTGACGGCGCTGTTCCCGCACGACCTGAACCGCTGGTACGGGCTGCCCGCGCAGGGCGTCGCGGTCGACGACTGGGCGGACGACAACTTCGACCACGCCGGGCTCGACTTCATCGGCGGCGGCAACCTCTGGGTCTATTCGGACCGGCGGCCGATCGAGGCCGCGAGCATGAGCACCTTCGGGCGGGCGCCGGCCTGGGGCTCGGCGTGGAAGGCGTTCGTCATGGAGAACGCCGACCGCACGTGCGGCTCCTACCTCCAGAAGACGACCCTGCCCTACGAGGGCAACTACCTCGACCTGCACCCGACGATCACCGATCCGCTGGGCGACCCGGTCTGCCGGATCACGGCCGACTACGGCGAGAACGAGCACCGCATCAACGACTTCATCCAGGAACGGATGGAGGAGTGGTTCCGCGCGGCGGGGGCCATCGACGTGATCCGGGGCGGCCTCGGCACTATGGGGCCGACCACCCACGCCTACGGCGGCACGCGCATGGGCGACGACCCGGAGACCAACGTCGTCGACCGCTGGGGCTTCGCCCACGAGGCGCCGAACCTCGGCGTCCTGGGCGCCTCGGTGATGGGGACCAGCGGGGCCCACAACCCGACCCTCACCGCGCAGGCCCTCGCGTGGCGGACCGCCGAGCATCTGGCGGCGAACTGGCGGTCGATCGCGGGGTGAGAGTAATCGCCGCCGCGCTCACGCGGGTTCTGCGCTACACTCTCACGGCGCGACGTCAGTTCTCGGCGTCATCGATCAGCCTCGCCTCAGTGCCCAACGGCAAGAGCGCGTTCAGCGCATCGAACAACTGTTGGAAGCGTCCCAGTTCCGCATCGCTCAGCTCTCTCTTGACCTTCCCCGCGTTCTCTGCAAAGTAGCGCGCAGGGCGATAGTGGTTGAAGCTCGCGTCGTCCGGCAGGGGATGGTTCTTCACGTGCTCTTCGATGCGACGCACGATCCGTGGATGTCCGTGCCGTAAATCGTTCTCTTCAATCGATGACCCGAACTCCCCGTTCACGAGCGCCAGATAGAATCCAGGCTGGAACATGTCCTCAACGTCCGCTTCCTCGCCGTCAACATAGCTCGCGTAGGTTAGTACATTGCGCTTCGCGAGCAACCGTCTCTTGTATAGGTTCTCGATGTTCTGCCTGTCCTTTTTCTGGTAGTCGATAAGGACCGCAATGTTCAGGTCGGTCTGGGCGCCGATCAGAGCCACGAAGGTTGGAACCTTGTCGGAGCCCCCAACCGGGGTGATGGTCCATTCACCCCTGAGGCCCGGTCTGCCCCGCTCCTGAAGAAGAGTGGACAGCGTTTGGATATAGAGCAGATCCGATGGACCTTCCACGACCAGACAATTGGGTCCGACGAACAGGGTCTGATGGATCTCGTATCCAAGAGCACCCTGTAGCGGAAACAGGCTGTCCGGAGTGGCTTCCAGAATCTCGGTCGTAACTCGCGTACCCTGCTCTTCATTCGGAAGGTCGTCGTGTTCACCCTCGATACTGAGATCCTGAACAATACGTACGCGGTTGAGGTGTCGCGGATCGACCATGAACGGTGAGTGCGTCGTATAGATGAGCTGGTGTCGGGTCTTGAGATCCTCCTCGAAGTACCTCAGAAGATCCGCCTGGGCCTTCGCATGCAGGGACAGGCCGGGTTCGTCCAGTAGCAGAATGAGGTTCGCTCCTTCCTGCTTGAGCTTGAAGTACCACGCCAGGAACGAGAAGAACCAGACGAAACCCCGCGAGCGCGTTCCGAGTCCGGTGCTCACCATATGCCTGTTGTCCTGCACTCGGCCCCAGATATTGAGGCCTTCGGTCATGCCTGGGCCGTCTTCCGGTTGCGCCGGCCGAATATCGAATCGCATCCGCAGATGCCGGTTTTGAGACCAGTACTTGAGGACCTTCTGCGTCAGTCGATTCTCCGCGGCCTCGAGCTTCGCGATGAGCGCCTGAGTTCTGCGCGGATCAATCAGCTTATCGAGGTCCAGACCGGCGAGAGAGATCAGGCCGAGGAGCGGCCTATCCGCTGGTTCGAGACTGTCGCTCGCCAGACGATTCCTCAGGGCGTCGAGGTTGTCGTGGCCCTTCATCTGATAGTACTCATCGAAGTACAGAAACTTGGGAGTACGTTCATGGAGGATGCTGGCATAGATCACATGAGCCACGCCATGCTCAGAGATTTCCTGCAACTGCGGAGTGAGGGTCTGCACGGCCTCGGTCTGCTCGCCGCCGGCGAGGACGTCCACCATTTCGACGAAGGATGTGCAGGCCCGTACCGCGGTCACAATCGGATCTGGCAGGCCAGCGTTCTCCACCAGGTAGTGCACGGCCTTCTTGTCGTCCACATTCAGCTCCGACAATGATCCCTCATTCGAATATCCCTTATGAAGAACCAGACCGGGATTGTCATCCCGGAGACAGTCTGGACCATAGACTTCGCGCACGGCCGCAATGTCGCCGGGCTCCAGCGCATACGTAGCGTGAACGACCGAAGCTGGTTCCTCGCCGGCGTTGACCGCATCCTCGTAGTCGCTTACCTCGCGACGAGGATAGTCCTCAGTAACGTCGAAGGCGCCCTCGGATTCGGAGACCGGATTCAGGCGGTACAGTGCCTTCAGGAGCGCGGTCTTGCCGGCTTCGTTCTTGCCCACGAGGCAGGTGACGTCGCCGACGTCGAACTCCGTAGAGTCCTCGATGCTCTGGAACTTCGTAATGTGCACCTTGCTGAGCTTCATTGCGGCCTGCCTGTGGGGCGCCTTACGTTTCGGAGTCATCGATCAGACCGAGCTCCCGTAACGGTTCCAGCACCCCGTTCTCCAGCTTGGCTCGATCGAAGGCGGTGTCGGACGTCGCCTGGACGCTGACGGAGACCTTGCCGGCGACATCGGCAAGGTTGGCGAGGGCGTTCCAGGCGTCGAACAGCTTGTCGCGGTCGGCGGTGAAAGAGATGGTGAAGTCGCCGGGGTCGTCGGCGCGAGGCGGCTCCGGGTCGTCGCTGGCGTCGGTACTTTCGCGGAGGGTTCCGGTACCGCCTGATTCCGGGTAGCCGGTTCCGCCCGCGGAGGCGCCGCCCGTGGAGCCCGTGGTTGCGGGCGGGCTCTCGGGCAGGGCGGCCGGCACGATGAGGAAGCCCGCGTCGAGGTCGATCTCATCGTCCGCCAGGGCTGTCTCGAAGGCGACGCGGCTGCGATGCAGTCGGTAGCGGCCGTCGTCGCCGAGCTCGGGTCGGCCGGTGGCGTACCCGAACAGGCCCGTCGCAACGCCGCGCGCGATCGCCTTGCGCACCACGTCGTCGGACTGCAACCGCGGGAATCCGAGGAAAGAGAAGAAGCCGGACACCACCCTGTCGGTCGCGATGCCGGGGCCGCCCGGAGCGTCGGCACCGAGCTTGAACAGATCGACGATCTTCCCGGGCGCGAGCGTTTCGAAGATCCGGCGCTGGACGGTTGTCAGCAACTCCATCAGGCGTTCGTGGATCTGGGCGCGCTTCTTGTGGTCGAGCGTGGTCTGGAGAGGACGGCCGCTCATGCCGGCGACATCCAAGGCGAGACCGCCGTCGCCGGCGGCGGGCAGCCAGACGGCGTTGTACAACTTGAGCAACGCCGATTCCGCCGCCGCCTGTTCGGTAGCGGTGCGTTCGGTGAGCTGGCTCTTCTGCGCGACGGTGAGGTTGTGCTCGCGCCACCGTTGCCTGACGCGCTCGACGGCAAGTAGGTAGCGGACGGCCCGCCTCAGACTCTCCACCTGATCCGCGGCGGGCACGGCCAATCCGAGACCGTTGCGGAACTCTCGCGTTTGATTGTCGCATCGCTCGCAGAGGTCCCGCGCGCGCCGCCGCTGTTCCTCAACGCCGAGCGCAGCGAACTCGATGGGCAGATACGCGATCAGGAACTGCGGATCGCGATCGGCAACCCTACCGGACTTGGCGGGCCAGACCACCGCTGACCGCCGGCCGGCCAGACGTTGGTCGATCATCGTGTGGATGCGTTCGCGTACGGGGCCGTCGTCGCGGGCCACGCCTTCCGCCGCCTGCTCAACGAGCAGGGTCACGTTGGGGTCCTTCTTGAAGCAGTAGCGCACGCCGTCGAAGTGGAGATACAGGCACTGCTCCCTGAGCTCCTTCAGGCACGCCTGCACCGTCGTGCTGTCGAGGTCGGGGCCGACGCTGACGCCCAACAGCTCGGGCTCGCCGATACCCGGAGGTAGGACGTCGCCTTCCTCGCTCCCCGAACGGCTCAGCCCGCCGAAGGAGTACAGAAGGATGGTCGTCGCCAAGCGGCGCGCGGGCTCCCGGCCGGCCTCGGCGGTGGCTTCCCTCGCGCGCCGGTCGTCGATGCGTCGCGTCCGAGCGTTGGCGCCGACGAAGTCGTGCTCCAGGCAGGCTTGAAAGTCCTCTCGCTGCCCGACCTCCCTGAAGAAGGCGAGACGCACATCGTTGTCCTGCAGGGGAACGTCGCCGGGGCCGAGCAGCGGCCGCGACCGGCCCGCGCGGTGGGCCGCGCGCAGGCAGGACGCCAGGAAACGCAGGGCGCCGCGCGTACGCTGGAACTCGGGCACCGCCGCCCAGCGTTCCCGCATCAGATCGACGAGCGCGGGGTGGAACGGATAGGACGCCTGAATCCGGTCGCGGAGCGACAACCCGTCCTCGTCCGCCTGCCGCCGTTCGGGCTCGTCCTGCGCATGGGCGCGCCGCATACGGGTGAACACCTCGCGCCACGCTTCCGCGGCAGCGGCAGCCGCCTCCCGGTCGGGAGGCTTCGCCAGCAGCCGTCGCTGGATCACGTTGAGTATCTCGTTGCCCTCTACCGGCTCCCGGCGCTGGTCCTTCCGCGCGGCGAGGTGCTCGACGGTGCGCAGCAGGCTGGTGTACTCCAGCGATTCACGCCGGCTCGACTGCAATGAGTAGACCAGCACGGCATCGTCCACGTTGCCGACCGCTACCGTCAACCGCTGCAGAAATAAAAGCGTTTCGTCGCGCAGAGTTGTCTTCTGGACGGGTACGCCGCCCGCGCTGATGAGGTACCCCAGGACCTCGTCCAGCAGGATCAGGCTCGGCCCGCGCTGCAGCAGCGTGATGATCGCGTCCGCGCCGGGGGCTACGCGCGCGGCATCCTGTCGCCGGACGACCTCGTAGCCCTCGCGCCCGCCCAGCGCCCACGCGATCCAGCCCCACAAGGTCTGCGCGGCGAAGTCCTCGTTCGGCGCGCGCTTCCCATTCGTCGAATCGAAGAACTGGCCGTCCGCCACCGCCACGCGCACCCCCGTCGGCCGGGGAAGCCCTGCCGCCTCCGGCAGGGCTTCGAGCGCGGTCCGCGCCCGCGCGGCGTGGAGCAGCGCCGCCAGCGTATGCGACTTGCCGCCGCCGAAGGGCGTCAGCAGCTTGAGCACGCGGTTGCCGCCGGCGCCGGCCAGCCGCCCGAGTACGTCCTCCAGCAGCGACTTGAGGCCGCGGGTCAGGTACGACGCGCGGAAGAAGCTGTCGGCATCGCGGTAGACCGCCGGTAGCCGCGGCAATTTCGACGCCGGCAGGCCGAGGTCCTTTCCGACCACGTAGTCGGCCAGCGACCCGAGGTCGAGCGCAAAGACGTCCTCCGAGAACTCCGCCGACAGGACGTCGGCGTGCAGCTCCACGCGTTCGAGCCAGGGGCGCAGGGCGGCTGCCATGTGTCAATCCTCTCCGAAGAGTGGCAATTCCGTCTGGTCGTCGTGACGCTCCGTGGAGCGCCGCCGCACGTCGCCCTCCTCTACGATTGCCCGCCAGTTGGCGTTGAGTCTTTGGAGCACCGACATCTCTGCTGCCAGCTCACTCTCCACCGCCCGCCGCGCGGTCAGCGCGGGACCGCACAGAGCCTGTGTCACCAAGCGGAGCTTGTCCTGGTTCGGCCGTGCCTGTCCGAAGTAGCCCGCCAGCTCGCCCGGTCTGTTGTCGACCAACCAGAGAACTCGATGCAACACGTCCAAAAGCGGGGGCTGCTGATTACCCGAAGATATGCCCAGTTCATCGAACGCTCCTCGCTCTGCGAAGGTGCGGACCCGAACGTCAGCGCCATTCTTCTCTACCAACGCGGGCGCGGTGCCCACAATCCCGGAAGCCTCGTTCAGCTCGATGTTCTGCGGGTAGCAGAACACGAAGGCCTCGCCAGCGTCGATCGCCGCCGCACCGTAGGTGAACCGCCACAAGATGTAGAATCGTGTGACAGGATCGACAGCAGCGACTCCGGCACTGGGAAGGTCGAAGATCTCCTCAAGCATCGAAGCAAGAACCACACCTTCGACCTCCCGAAGAAACGTCTCGGGAGTCATGTCTTCGCCGTTCGCGTACTCCACGCGACGAAAACGGGTGTACGACCGCAGTCCCGCACCGACGGAGGCCATCAGGAGATCGGCGCCCCCCAGACCCTTGCCGTCGTTCCAGAGACTCCTCACCCGCTCGGCTGCGATCTCCCGCAACATCGGCGCCACATCTTCCTCCTGGCTGCCGATTCGTCTCGCGAGGCGCGGCCGTGCGACGATGAAGATCGACGAGCGCAAGGCCGCGTCGCCCTGGTGAGCGGCCCTCGACTTCGTCTCGGTCTCGACCGGCCAC
>JAPOWL010000281.1:0-12932 GCA_026707615.1 Acidobacteriota bacterium
GTGCGACTCGCCGCGGGCGTGGCAGTGGATGTACAAGGCGCACGGCGCGTATCCGTTGCCGGGCGGCATCATCCTGAGCGCGTTCGTGCAGGGGTATCCGGGTCCGGAGCGGCACGCAAGCTACAACGTCACTACGCTGCCGGACGGGACCCCGCTGACGGGCGGGCAGCGTCTCAACATCGACCTGCTGCCGCACGAGGTGTTCTTCCTCCCGTTCCAGCGGAAGGTGGACGTCCGGTTGATGCGCCGGTTCAACATCGGCAACACGCAGATCGCACCGGTGCTCGACGCGTTCAACATCTTCAACACGAACACGACGACCGGTGAAATCAGCACCTACGGCGACCGCTGGCAGGAGATCACGGGCATCATGCAGGCTCGTTACCTGCGGCTCGGTCTCGAGCTGGAGTGGTAGGGATCGACCTGTAGCGTCGTAACTCCGGTTGCGACGATGCCTTGCGGGCGCCGGCCTCACCCGAGGTCGGCGCCCTTTTTCTTTGCCCAGCGGCGCTTCCCACCCTGCGATCGACGAGCCCGGAGCGTCGCCGCCGCCGTCTTGACCCGCGACGACGCAGCGATCACACTGGGGTCGCCTTGCGCTTCGTGCGGACGAAGGAGGTTGATCATGCGCGCGCTCGGTCTCCGTGGCTCGGTTGTTCTAACCGGTCTGTTCGTCGCCGCCGCGGCCGTCGATTCGGGCACGGGGTCGGCATGGGCCCAGGTTCGCCCGGAGGCTCCGGGCAGCATGCCGGTCGTCCGGCTCGGGGAGCCGCGCATCGCGCCGCTCCCGGAGACCGAGTGGACCGACGAGCAGCGTGCGCTGGTGGAGCGCTACGCGCCGCAGGTCCGGATCGGGAACGGCTTCCGCACGATGCTCCGCGTCCCGGAGCTGGTCGAGGCGGTGATGCCGTTCGCGATCTACACCACCATCGACTCGTCCCTTGCGCCGCGGGACCGGGCGCTCCTGGTCCTCCGCGCGGCGTGGCTCTGCCAGTCCGAGGCGATCTGGGCGGAGCAGGCGGTGCTGGCGCGGGCCGTGGGCGTGACCCCGACCGAGTTGCACCGTGTCGCCGCGGGGCCGGACGCGGCAGGGTGGGATCCGTTCGAGGCGACGCTCCTGCGCCTGGCGGACGAGCTCTACCGCAACTCGTCCGTGCGGGACGAGGTCTGGGAGGCGCTGGCGGCGCGCTACGACCTCTACCACCTCGTCGACGCCGTGATGGCGGTCAACGAGACCACGCTCGTCGCCATGCTCTACAACTCGTGGGGCGTGCAGCCCGACGAGAGCGCGCAGGCCCGTTTCCCGGCCGACGTGCCGTACCGGCTCGCCGTGCCGGAGCCCGAGCCGCCCCTCACCGAGCCGCGCGTGGCGCCCCTGGAGGGCGAGGGCATCCGCGTGCGCCGCACGTTCGCCCGCCATCCGGAGATGCAGGCGGCGCGGGCGGGGCAGTCCGGCTACGTCAACCGCATCTCGCCGCTGACGCCCTACTTCCGCGAGCTCCTCATCCTCCGGATCGGCTGGAACTGCCAGGCGGTCTACGAGTGGGCGAAGCACGTCGGCAGCGTCGGCCGCGCCCGCGACCACGGACTGGAGCCGCGCCGCATCGCGCTGGGGCCGGACGCCGGCTGGGACGAGTTCGAGGCGGCCCACGTCCGGGCCGCGGACGAGATCTACCGCGACGGCATCATCGGCGACGAGACCTGGGCGACGCTGGCTGCCCGCTACGACACCCGGGAGATGATGAGCGTCGTCATGACGGTCGCCAACTACCGGCTGGTGTCGATGTCGCTGAACGCCCTCGGTGTGCAGCCGCAGCCGACCGACGAGCTGTTTCCGGACGTGGCCATCCCGTAGCCGCCGCCCACGCGATCGTTCCGCTTCCGAGCCGCGACTCTAGGAGCTTGCGCCGCAGAACGCCAACGGAGTGCGTGCCGCGGCGCAAGCTCCTGGGACGGTGGGGGCTGGGGCCGACCCGGAGCCTGCGACGGGTTGGCGGCGCTACCGGCGCGTTCCGGTGACGTCCGTCCGGATGCGGAAGAGCGTCTTGCCGGCGGTCACGTAGAGGGTCCTGAGGTCGTCGCCCCCGAAGGCGACGTTCGTGATCGTGTCCTCGTAGATCGGGATGTGCTCGAGCAGCTCGCCGTCCGGCGAGAAGACGTGCACGCCGGCCACGGTATCGAGGGTCTCGCTCGTGCCCCGTAGCCGGTTGAGCCCTGCCGCGACGTAGAGGTTGCCCTCGCTGTCGACCGTCATCCCGTCACCGCTGCGGCCGGGGTAGAAGTTGTGGAAGACGCGCATGTTGCTCGCCGTCCCGTCCGCGGCGAGGTCGAAGGCGCGGATCATGCGCGCGCCGCCTTCCTGCTGCGCGGTCTCGATCACGTAGAGCGTCGAGTCGTCGGGGGAGACGACGAGGCCGTTCGGCCGCTCCACCTCGGGTTCCGTCAGGATGCGGGCGATCGAGCCGTCGGGGTCGATGCGGTAGACGCCGTGGACCCCGGTCTGCTCGGGCGTGACGTTCGCGCCCGGCCGGTCCGTGAAGTAGACGCGCCCCTGCCCGTCGATCGTCAGGTCGTTGGGCTGGTGGAGCTGCCGCCCCTCGAACTGGTCGGCGAGAACCTCCACCTCGCCCGTCTCGACGTTCGTCCGCGTGATGCGCGGCAGCACGTCGTCGCCGTTGCCGCCCTCGCAGGCGAGGAGCCGCCACTCGCTGTCGAAGATGAGTCCGTTGGCGCGATAGCTCGGCTCCCGGAAGGTCGCGACGGTCCCGTCGGGGGCCATCTTCAGAATGCGTCCGGCGCCACGCAGATCCGTGAAGTAGACCGCGCCGTCGGCGTCGACCGTCGGCCCTTCGGTGAAGGAGATGGTCGCGGCGACGTCCACCGCCCGCCCCGCCGCCCCGTCCTGCGCGAGCGCGGCGGAGACGCCTCCGCCGAACAGGAGGGCCGCGGCGGCGAGCGCGGCAATGGCCGAGTGTCGTTCCGGTGTCGTTCGATGCGTCATCGTTCCTCCTTCACGCGCTCGACCATCCCGCGCCCTACCAGCCCCAGGTGGCCTGCTCCGCGTTCCACAGGGCCCAGCACTCCTGGGCGAGCCCCGCGTTGAAGAACTCCTCCGGCAGCGTGTATATGTCGCCGATGGGTTCGATCAACTCGCCGTCGGCGTACCACGAGGAGACGACTCTCCCCTGGACGGGGACGGCCTCGTCGGGCCGCGGCTCGAGCGCTACCGAGTCGATGGTGACTCGCCAGGAGACGTCGGTGTCGCCTTCGCGGACCTGGGTGAACGTCAGATCGTCTCCCGTTCGCTCGAACGAGCTCACCGTCGCGACCGCCTCGATCTGGGCCGCGAACGACGCCTTCAGGTTCTCCTCGCCGGGCTCAGGCGCGCACGCGGCGGTCAGCGCGGCCAGCGCGGCGGCGGCGAGACGGCGACGGTCCGCCGGCCGGCGGAACCCCTGCGCCCGGGCGCCGGTCCGGCCCCATCCTGCCTCCCGCTCGTCGAGATGCTGCGGCGTCATGCCCTTACTCCAGCTCGTCGAAGATCACCTGCACGTAGGGCGTCAGCCGCGCGGCGGGCGGGGAGTTGAAGCCGTCGAACCCCGCCGGCGTCTCCCAGGCTGCCGCCACCTCGGCCGCCGACTGCCCGGCTGCCTTGCCGGCCCGCGCCGCATCGACGAAGGCCTGCACGAAGTCGGCCATCTGCGCGAGGTCGGCGCGCGTCATCTGCGCGCTGTGACCCGTGATGATCAGGTCCGCGTCCGGCACGCCGTCGTGCGCGTTGCGCAGCGTCTGCGGGTAGTCGACCCCGCTCCCGCCGTTGCTCGCGTCCAGGATCGGCAACTGCCGGCCGGGGAACATGTCGCCGGCGTGCATGACCCCGAGCGCCGGGAACACCACCCAGGTGTCGCCCCCGGTATGGCCGCGGCCGAAGTGGTAGAGGTCGACCCGGTCGTCCCCCCGGCCCAGCGTCATCCGGTCGCTGAAGGTGAGGGTCGGCAGGCCCTGGCCGCCGCTCAGCTCGAATACGTTGGTGAAGTCGCCGGGGAAGCCGGTGACCGGGTTCCATTCCTCCATCAGCCGTGCGGCGTTCTCGTGCGCGACCACGTCGACCGTCGCCGGGAACTCGACGTTGCCGCTCACGTGATCGAAGTGGGTGTGGGTGTTGACGAGCGCCGTCACCGGCTTGGGCGTCAGCTCGGCAATGCGGTCGATCAGCGGCTGCCCCCAGCCCTCGAGCTTCGTGTCGACCAGCACCACGCCGTCGTTCGTGATGAACGCGGCGGAGTTCCCGCCCCCGCCGCGGAGCACGTAGAGGTTGTCCTTGATCCGTTCGACCTCGACGACCATCTCGCCCTGTCCCGCCGGGATGACGGTGAGCGAGACGACGCCGAACGCCATCACCGCGCCGAGCACGAGCGCCCGCCGCCTCCCCGGTCTGCTTCGTTGCCTGCTCATGCCATCCCTCCAGACAAGAAGACCCGCTCGATGAACCAGAACGCGCCCGCCGCGATGACCGCGATCGATCCCGCGACCGCGATGCGCTCGCCGGCGACGGCGCTGCGCGCCCGTATCCCCGCCAGGATGGTGGCTACGACCAGCACCACCCCCAGTTGCCCCACCTCCACGCCGACATTGAACGAGAAGAGCGACCACCCGAGGGCGCCGCTCGGGAGCCCCATCTCGCGCAGGACGCTCGCGAAGCCGAAGCCGTGGATGAGGCCGAAGACGAGGGCAATCCAGACCCGCATGTCGCGCCCGCCCCGCGCCATGAGGTTGTCGACGCCCACATAGATGATGCTCAGGGCGATGATCGGCTCGACGATCCGGGCCGGCGGCGTGACGACGTCGAGCACGGCCAGCGAGAGCGTGATGCTGTGCGCGACGGTGAAGGCGGTCACGACGAGGAGCAGTTGCCGGACGCCGCCGCCGAGCAGCAGCAGGCCGAAGAGGAACAGCAGGTGGTCGGGGCCGATCAGGATGTGGTGGACCCCCGACGGCACGAACTTCCGCAGCACCGCCAGCACGCCTTGCCGGGTCCCGGAGAAGTACTCGTAGTCGGTCTCGCCGCTCCCGAGGATGGCCTGCGTCGCCAGCTCGCCGTCCTCGTACACGTTCAGGAACGTCTGGTGGTTCGGGTCGTAGGGGAAGAGCTCCGCGGAGACCGCGACGACGCCGGGCGAGCCGTCGAGGTCGCGCCGCCCCCGGACCCGCACCGACTGCCGGTCGGCGAGGGGTTCGGGGTCCGACCAGTCGTCGAGCGTGACGCGGCGGCCGTCCACGGTGAGCTCGAGCCGCTCGCCGACGATCGCCGTGAGGATGTCGGCCCGCGGCTGCAGGATGTAGGGGTCGAGCACCAGCTCGGGCCGGTCGATCGCGAACTCGTGCGCGACGTCCCAGGTGTGGAGGACGAAGGTCACGTCGAGCGTCCCCGCCTCGATCCGGACGTCCACGAAGCTGAACGGCGCCGGGTGCGCGCGGGCCGGCGCGGGCGCCGCGGCGGCGAGGCCCGCGACGACGAGCAGGGACGGGACTAAGCGCCTCATCGGGCTCATCTTACCCGAACGCCTGCCGGCGCCGGTCCCGCGTAGGCAGTGGCCGCGGCTTCCCGCGCGGGTCCTCGCCGCCGCCGCGCGCTCCCGCCGCCCCCTGCCCCCGCCGTCATGCCCCGCCTCCCCTCCCCCCGTCCGGTTCCGCCGCCCCTGCCCCCGTCCGGTTCCGCCGACCGGTGCCCGGTAGGATCTACCAATGCCGATGGATCGGAGCCGCCGCAGGGGAGCGGCGACGGCCGTCGTCGTCGCGCTGGCCGCAACGGTCGCGCTGGCGCCCGTGGCGGCCGGGGCGCAGGAGACGCGCCCGGGAGCCTGCGCCGCGGAACGCCACACGGCGGGTGCGGGGAGCGCAGGATCACGGGGCGGTGGGGGCCGGGGCCGGACGCCGAGTCCCGCGACGGGCGTGGCGCCGCTGGCCGCCGGCTACTGGACGCGGGGGCTGCTCGGAGGGTGGGGCAACGCCTGGAAGCACGGCGTCCCGGGCTACGGCGAGACCGAGAGCGACATCCGCTTCGGCGTCTTCCATCCGCAGCTCGGCCGGTTCGTCACGGACCGCCTGGAGCTCTTCGGCGAGGGGACGCTGTTCGTCTACGAGCGGCCCGCCCCCGCCCTGAGCGCCGGGGTCGCCGGACTGGGCGGCCGCTGGCACCTCCGGCCGGATCGACGGTGGACGCCCTACGTCCTCGGCATCGCGGGCCTGCTCTGGACCTCGCTCGACGTGCCCGAGATCGATCGCGTCTTCAACTTCCAGCTCGTCTACGGCGTGGGCGTGCGCCTGGTGCCGCCCCGCGGGCCGGGCCTCATGGTCGAGCTGCGCAACCACCACATCTCGAACGCCGGCACCGCGGGAGAGAACCTCGGCGTCAACGCGGCCGTCGTGATGGCCGGCGTGCAGTGGGTCCTGCGGTGAAGCGAGGGATCGCGGGACACGGTCCTCGCCGGCGCCGGCACCGCCCTCGCGGCGCTCCGGCCAGCCGGTTCGGACGAGGTCCGGTTGCCGCGCCTCCGCGGGTGCGGCGGGTCATCGGCTACCGTATCCCCCGACGATCCGCGCCGCGCGCAGGAGCCCGTCGGCGGCCTGCAGGGTCTTGGCCCGGAGCCGCGGCGGCAGGTCCGGGCGATCGGCCAGGAACCGTCGCACGATGCCCGCGGCGCTGGCCGACTGGTGCCCTCCGAGCGTTGCGTGGAGCCACCGTTCGGGGAAGAAGATGTCGCCTGTCCGCTGGATCTCCTCCAGCAAGTAGAGGCTCGGCCGGATGTGGCGCTCGGACTCGCGTGCCCGCAACGGATGGTGCAGGAAGCCGAGGGCGGTGAGCACCCACGGTTCCCGCGCACGGTTCACCGGATCCCGCAGCGAGGCGAAGAAGCCGGCGCGGACCTCCGCATCGGCCGACAGGGCCGGCATCGCGAAGGCGAACGCGGCGCGGCGGTCGGCGTTGGCGATGTGATCGAGCTGCGAGCGGAGAATCGCCGCGCTCTCCGGCACGCCGCGCACGGCGAGAGCCTGGGCGAGGGCGGCGAGGTCGCGCTCCGAGAGCGGAACGTCCGGAACGGACTCCTCCCGGCGCCAGATGCGCGCCAGTCGCGCCAGGGCGCCCTCGGTCAGCGCCACGTCGCGGTACGCCCGGAAGCAGGTCGCGGCCAGGCTCCGGCGACCGGCCGCGACCGTACGTCCCCAAAGCAGCGCCTCGATGCCCGGGGCCAGCGCCGCGCGGCGCTCCGGCAGGAGATGCCGCCAGTACGCGGTGGTGAGGTAGCCGAGGATGCGGGTGACGTTCTGCTCGTCCGCTTCCACGGGGAGTGCCCGGCGCGCAAGCTCCAGGAACGCCTCGGGGTCGACCTCGCCCTCGAGCAGCGACTCCCAGAGCGAGATCCAGCCGACGGCGCGAATCACGGCGTCGTCCATCGCCGGCAGGTTCGCCAGGAGGTAGTCGCGCGTGCCGGCGTCGAGGACCATCAGGCCGTAGCCGAGGGCGCCCCCGTTCGCCAGGACGTAGTCGGGGGCCGGTCGGCCCACCGCTTCCGACACTTCCGCCCGCGGCTCCCGCAGGTGCACATCGAAACGCTCCCGCCCGCTGCCGCCACGACCCAGCACCACCTCGAGCCGCTGGTTCCAGACGCGGCCGCGGCCCGCGGGGTCGGATTGCCGCAGGGCCAGGCGGGCGATGGCGCCGCCGCGCGTCTCGAGCTCCACGTCGATCCGCGGGCGGCCGCTCTCGTCGACCCACGTGCGGCTCCACGCCGCGAGGTCCTCGTCCGTCCGGCGGTCGAGGATGGCGACGAGGTCCGACCAGTCCGCGTTGGCGAACGCGTGGTCGGCGAGGTAGGCCCGGACGCCGTCCCGCAACGCCTCCTCGCCCATCAGCCGCTCCAGGTGGGCGATGACGATCGGCGCCTTCTGATAGATGATGGGTCCGTAGAGCGTCCCCGCCTCGTTCAGGTTGTCGAGGGGCTGCCGGATCGGATTGGCCCCCGCCGTCCGGTCGACGCCGTAGGCGGCAGGGTAGTGCGCCAGCAGGAACCGCAGGTCGTGGTCGACCTCGGGGAAGGCGGGGTTGACGATCTTGGCGGCCAGGAAGTTGGCGAACGTCTCCTTCAGCCAGACGTCGTCGAACCACTCCATCGTCACGAGGTTGCCGAACCACTGGTGGGCGGTCTCGTGCGCGATGACGCTGGCGCGGCCCAGGTGGGCCTGCTCGGTGGCGCTCTCGTCGAGCAGCAGGGCGCCGGCCCGATAGAAGATCGCGCCCGCGTGCTCCATGCCGCCGTACTGGAAGGCGGGGACGAGCACGAAGTCCAGCTTCTCGAACGGGAAGGGGACGCCGGTGTACTCCTCCAGCCATTCCAGGGCGGACGCGTGGAGGTCGAAGATCGGCGCCGTGTTCCGCGCGATCCGCTCGCGGTCGGTCTCGCGGTGGTACAGCGCCATCCGCCGCCCCCCGCGCTCCGCCTCCTCCACCCGGAACTCGCCGGCCGCGAAGGCGAACAGGTAGCTGCTGATCGGCTCGGTCTCGGTGAACGCGATCGTCGCCCGCTCGCCGCGCACCGTGCGGGACTCGGCCGAGCCGTTCGCCACCGCGCGCCACTCCGCCGGAAGGTCGAGCTGCAGCCGGAAGCGGGCCTTCAGGTTCGGCTGATCGAAGAGCGGGAAGGCGACGCGAGCCCGGTCGGGCACGAACAGGGTGTAGAGGAAGTCCGGCTGGCGGTTGAGCGAGCCGTCCCCGGCCGTGAACTCGATGTCGACAACTACCGGCCCCGCGCGGATCGCAGCGGCCGGAACGACGACGTGCTCGTCGCGCGCCGCGAAGGCCACCGGCGCGCCGCCCACGCGGACCGCGTGGACGTGGTCGGCCGGCTGGGCGAAGTCGAAGACGAGCGGGCCCGCCTCGGCCAGGCGGAAGGAAGCGATGACGCGGCCGGCGATCGGTGCGGCGGACTCCCTGGGGATCGACAGGCGGAGGTCGTAGCGCAGGTCGCTGATGACCGCCGCCCGGTGGTCGGCGAGCGTCCTTGGCACCCCCGGCCCGGCGTCGGCCGCGCTCTGGGCGTGCGCCAACGTCACGCTCCCCAGTATGGCCAGGGCCGCGACCACCGGGATCCTCGCCGTCGCGGTCGCCATCTTCGCCGCCTTCCGCATCGTTCCGCTCCGCCGACTCCCAAGCGGGTCTCTCGTCGCGGCGCACTTTTTGCGGGGGCCGCTGCGAGGGGGCGTGCACACGCCGGATCGGTCTGGCAGCATAGCACCGTGCATCTCGCCCAGACGAACCTCGCCTGGATGCGCTACCCGCTCGACGATCCGCGGATGGCGCCGATGCGCGACGAGATCGACCGTATCAACGTCCTCGGGGACCGTTCGCCCGGCTGCATCTGGCGCTTCCGGACCCCGGGCGGCGACGCGACGGACGTGCGGGTCCTGGATGACCCGCGCATCCTCTACAACCTGACGATCTGGCGGACGGTGGAAGACCTCCGCCGCTACGTCTACCACACCGAGCACGTCGCGTTCTTCCGCCGCCGTCGCGAGTGGTTCGTGCCGCCGCCGAAGCCGCCGCTGGCGATGTGGTGGATCCCGGAGGGCTACCGGCCCACCATAGACGAGTCGCTGGCGAGGCTCCAACGGCTCTGGCGGGACGGCCCGAGTCCGGAGGCCTTTACGCTGAAGACCGCCTTCGGCCCCGACGGCGCGCCCGCGGCCACCCCGCGGCGCGCAGGTGCGCAAGATCCCCGATAGCGTAGCGGATGTCCGCGGCCTTTCGGACCCGTGCTGCAAGCGCGCGCGGTTCGCCATCCGTGGCCGAAGGCGGCCGTACGAGACCGCCTCCGGCGGGCAGGCGGCCCGGGTCGGTGGCCCGCGGCTCGGAGCGACCGCGTGCAGGGAGGGCGACAGCGGCTGCGGCTACTGGCCCAGCTCCTCGTAGATGGCGGCGATGGCCGCGGCCATCCGCTCGGTGCGGTAGCCCTCGTACTGCTCCGTCAGGTCGATCGACGCCGCGGCCTCCTCCGCCGTCTGCCCCGCCTCGATGGCGCCGCGCGTCGCCGCCAGCAGATCTGCGGTGAACCGTTGGTACTCCTGGAGCGAGTCCGGCGTGGTGACCGGGATGTGGCCCGGGATGACCGTGTCGTAGCCGTCGACGTTGTCGATCAGCGCCTGCAGCGTCTCGGGGAACGCCACGCCGCTCCCGCCGTTGCTCCGGTCGAGGAACGGCGCGTCGCGCCACGGGAACATGTCGCCCATCTGCAGCACGCGCAGCCCCGGGTAGAGGATGAACGTGTCGCCGTTCGTGTGGCCCGCCCCGAAGTGGAAGAGCTCGATCCGGTCGGCCCCGGAGCCGAGCGTCAGCCGGTCCTGGTAGGTCGTGTCCGGCATGCCGTGCGCCGTCGCCCCCGTGAACATGCCGAGCCGGCTCATGTTCGCCTCGGTGTTCTCCTGAACCACGATCTCGACGGACTCGGGGAAGAAGGCGTTGCTCCCGACGTGGTCGCCGTGCGTGTGGGTGTTGATGATGGTCGTGACCGGCTTGTCGCTGACCTCGCGGATGCGGTTCATCAGGTGCTGGCCCCAGCCGGGGAGCTTCGTGTCGACGAGCGTGATGCCCTCCTCGCCGATGTAGACCCCGGTGTTCCCGCCGCTGAAGGCTGACCGGTCGGCCGTGCTCGACCCGGTGATGACGTACAGGTTGTCCCGCACCTGCTCGATGACCGTCGCGTCCATCGCCGCCTGCGACGGCTCCTGCTGCGAGCTGACCGCCGCCGACAGCCCGCCGATCGCGATGAGCGTGCCGAGGACCAGAGCGCGTTTCATGACTTCCCTCCCGGTTGTGCGAAGCGGAGCGTGGATCGATCGCGTGCGAAGCGGTGCCGGCCGCCGGCCGAAGGGGCCGTCGCGACGATCCCGGGGTTGCCGGCGGTGGCGGCCGCCGCGGGTCCATTGTACGTTCGTTCTGGAACGCCCCGACCAGGCCGGCCGGAGCGTTGGATCCGGAGCGCCGGAGGCTTGACACCGCTGCACCACTACACCAGACTCGCGCCATGAGGCTGACCGTGAATCTCGATTCCGACCTCTACGCCGTCGCCGTCTCGTTCGCGAAGGCCGAGGACTGCAGCATCAGCGCGGCCGTCAACCGACTTCTGCGTCGGGGATTGCCGGGTGGTCCCGGGCAGCCGGCGCCGTCCGCGGCCCGGACCCGAAGGCGCAACGGCATCCTCGTCTCCCTGGGCGGGGCCCCGGTCACCGCGGACACCGTTCGCGGGATCGAGGACGAGGACGACGCATCGTGACGTGGCTCCTCGACGGCAACGTGCTCGTGGCGCTTGCGATGGGCTCGCACCTGCACCACGATCGCGTCCACGCCTGGTTCGCCCGTCTCGAGCGGAATCGCTTCGCCACGTGCTCCCTCACGCAGGGCACGCTGCTCCGCGTCCACATGAAGACGGCCCTCGACCGTTCTGCGGACGCGGCCTGGCGCGCGCTGCGGGAGCTGTCCGCGCATCCGAAGCACGAATGGTGGGGCGGGACCCTGAGCTTCCTCGATGTGCCCCACCGGCACCTGCAGGGTCACGGGCAGGTGACGGACGCCTGGCTCGCCGAGCTGTCTCGCCGGCGCGGCGGCCGCGTGGCGACTCTCGATTCCGGCTTCGCCCTGCTGCACGCCGACGTGGCGTCTCTGGTGCCGCGTGCGGGCTCGTAGGCACGCAGACAGGGAGCTATCGAGCCCGCCGCGCGCGCGGCGGTTGCAGATTGGCCAGGAGCACGTCGACGAGCCGCTTCGCGTGCGGCGACGCGGCAGTCACCTTCGCGGGATCCAGTGCGGCAACGACGTCGAACGAGTCCCGGCCCTTCCTGTAGCCACGGCGGCCTCCGCAGTCGCGCGTCGCGTTCGCAAGGCCAGCGAAGACGTCCTGCTTCGCGATCTGTTCGATCTCTGCTCGCTGGGGGAGTGCGGCCGGTCGGAAGTCCGTGCCGAAGACAGCTCGGAGTGCCTCGCGGTCCGCCAGAAACCAGCCTTCCATGCACTGCACCATCAGGTGCGCCTGATCGTCCGTGGCGCCTTCCGGCCTGTCCCACCCGTCGCCTTGCCTGTTCCGCAGGTGCGTCCATGGCCCGGCACCCTCCGCAACCGGACCCTCGCTGTCGACGAGAAGCACGATGAAGGCGTCGTCGTGGGGACTGCTCAAGGCGGTGCAGAAGTCGTCGTACGTCTGTTGGCGACCGCCGCCCGGAACAACGCGTGGCAGCCGGCCCCGCAGTCCGGCCGCCTCGAAGAAGCTCTTGAAGGCCTCGCGGCACTTGGCGTTGAGCGCCTTGCCGCTGCCGCCCTCCACGTAGATCTTCGCGCTCACCAGCGGCTCCCCCCGATCTCTCCTTTCATCCACAGCTCTCCGAGGCTGTACCGGGCGAGCCATTGGGACAGATCCTCGTGGCCGAGTCGGCGCAGCATCGTCCGCCCTTCGTGCTTCTCGCACACGACGACCGCCTCGGGTGCCTCGGTCAGCGCGTCCACGAGAACGTCCGAGTGGGTCGTGACTACCAACTGGCAACGCGTGGATGCCTCGCGAAGCAGGGAGGCGATCGTCGGCATGAGGTCGGGGTGCAGTCCCAGCTCCGGCTCCTCGATGCAAACCAGCGGTGGCGGATCGTCGTGACACAGAATCGCGAGGAGGGACAGGTATCGGAGGGTGCCGTCCGACAGCCGAGTCGCGGGGACCGTGATGCCGCTCTCCTCCAGGAACACCTGGACCGTTCCGCCCTCGACGATTACATCGAAGTCGGTCAATCCGTCGTAGAGCTTGCGAGCGGCTTCGAGAAGGCGCTTCTTGGCCGAGGGTGCCCGGCGCAATCGGTTCAGCACGAGCCCCAGGTTGTTCGCGTCCTCCGCAAGGAAC
>JAPOWL010000281.1:12942-13197 GCA_026707615.1 Acidobacteriota bacterium
CAAGGAACCGGTTGGGAAGGTCTGACGGTTGCGGCCGTCGCGATAGTGCCCGCGGGCCCAGGGCCCAGTCCCGGTAGATCCGGATCCGGGCGAACAGCTTCCCGAGATCGGTGATCTCGGGAGACCCGTGAGGATCCTTCAATTGCGAAAGGACCGACTGCTCCGGATCGAGGTCCTTCACCGCGAGTACGCGCCGGACGCCGTCCCTGGGGTGCAGGGTGCCGAACCCTCGCTCGTAGTGGTAGCAGATGTGAA
>JAPOWL010000575.1:0-12403 GCA_026707615.1 Acidobacteriota bacterium
CGCTCGAACCAGTCGAGCTCGACGTTCATCTTGAAGAGCTGGTGCCGGAGCTCGCGCCAGCCATGTCCCTCGCGCGGCGCGACGTAGAGGTGCGTGGGCACGTCGAGGCTCTTGAGCGCGCGATGCATCTCGACCGACTGCGGCATCGGCACGCGCAGGTCGTCCTCGCCGACCAGGAAGATCGTCGGCGTGGTCACGTTCGACACGTGCTTCAGCGGCGAGTGCTCCCAGTAGAGGTCCGTCGGCGCATCGACCTGCCAGGGGGTGCCGCCGAACCACGGGGTGCGCTGACTGCGCGTGTCGCTCTGCGCGTACATCGAGATCCAGTTGGCCGCTCCCGCCCCCGACGCCGCCGCCTTGAAGCGGTTCGTAAAGGTGATCACCTTGTTCGTCATGTGACCGCCCCCGCTCCATCCCATCTTGGCCATGCGCTCGCCGTCGACCAGGCCGGCCGCTATCAGGTGGTCGGCGCCCGCGATCACATCGAGGTGGGCGTTCGTGAAGTAACCGCCCACCATGTCCCGCAGGAACGCGTCGCCGTAGCCGGTGCTCCCGCGATAGTTGGGCTGCAGCACGAAGTAGCCGAGCGCCGCCAGCACGGGAACATAGTTGCGGGATGCCGCGAAGCCGAACTTGTCGGAGGCCTGCGGCCCGCCGTGCGTCTGGATGACCAGCGGATACCGCCGGCCGTCCTCGTAGCCGAGGGGGTAGAAGAGAAGCCCTTCCACCGCCGCCCCGTCGGCGCCGGTCCACTCCGCCTTCGCCTGCCGCGGCAGCCGGAAGTCCTCGCGCAGGTAGTCGAAGACGTGCGTCGCCCGGGTCGGCGTCGAGCCGGCGCCGGCCCCCAGAAGCCAGACGTCGCCCGGGTTGTCCGGCTCCCGTAGCGTGAAGACGTGGCCGTCGGCGGACGCCGCCATCGTCCACGACCCGATCGAGTGGCGGCCGTCGGTCAACCGGTCGACCTCGCCCGTCGCCACTTCCAGACGGACCAGCTGGCTGTGAACTCCCATGTTCGCGACGGCGAAGACCGCCGCCCCGTCGACCGACCAGGCCGCGGCGCTGAACTCGTAGGGCAGCTCGGGGGCCAGGATCGTGGCGGGTCCCCCGCCCGCCGGCGCCAGGAAGACGTTGCTGTTGTAGTACTTCTCGAACCGCTCGTTCGCGCGGGCCAGGAACAGGACGTGCGAGCCGTCCGGCGACACCCGGGCCCCCGACTCCGGCACGTCGTTGGTGGTCAGTCGGAGCGGGTCGCTCCCGTCGGCTCCCATCGCCCAGACCTCGCTCGCGTCGCGATGCTCGAGGACCGGAGTCGGGCCGCGATGCACGGCGATCCGCGTCCCGTCGCGCGAGAGGTCGTACGCCAGGATGGAGTAGTCGCCCTCGGTCACCCGCGTCGTGACCCCGCTCGACACCGTCACCGTCCACAGGTGCCGCTGCTCGAAGTTCTCCTCGAAGGCGTAGACGTCGTCCTTCTCCTCCTCGCGGGCCTTCTGCTCCGCCGACTTCTCGTCGGAGGCCAGGAAGTAGATGGCGCTGCCGTCGGGCGACCACGCGATGCTCGAGACAGCCGTCGGGTGATCGGTCAACGGGCGCGCCTCGCCGCCCCGGTTGCTCAGCACGTGGATCTGGGCGGCGTCCGCCTCCCCGCGGCGCGCAAGGAACGCCACCAGCTCGCCATCCGGGGACCAGCGGGGACTCGTCTCCCCGGTGTCCCCCCGGGTCAGTTGCACGGTGTCGCCGCCATCTGCGTCCGCCCGCCAGATATGGCCGATCGCCCGGTTCGCCTCCCAGTCGGCCGCGGCCAGCACGTAGAGCACCTGGCGACCATCGGGAGAGAGCTGCGGATCGCTGAGGCGAGGCACTTCCAGCAGGTCGACGAGCGTCATGTCCCGCCTTGGCTGCCCCTCTGCGGCACCGACGAGGATCAGCCACGCCAACGGCAACGCCAGGAGCGTTCGCAGTCGCAGTCTTGTCATCTCGCACATCCCTTCGAGACCAGCGACGCCGCAGGCACTTGTTTCGACCGAAGGTGGCATCGCACACGGATGATATGCCGGTCCGAAACGAGCGGCGCGCGGCGCACGAGTCCCGGTGCGGCCGGAGTGAAGCCCTCTGCGTCGCGCCAGCCGTAGCGCGCGTCTCGGGGGTGAGGCGTCGCCCGCGCGCGCTACGGGCCTCGGGCAGACGCTCCGGGGCGATAGGATTCGATTGAAGAACCGGGGCACCGTGAGGTGCCGAGAGGGCCGTGAGCGCCGAGAGGAGGCCGCATGCTGAAGTGGAAGCTGATCGCAGCGCTGGGTCTGTCGTGCGGGATCGCCGGCGTCGGTTGGGGATTCGCCCAGCAGCCGCGCGAGCCCGGCTTCTTCGAGCTGCGCATCTACACGACGCTGCCGGGCAAGCGCGACGCCCTGGCCGCGCGTTTCGGCGACTACACCACCGGGATCTACGAGCGGCACGGGATCCGCAACGTCGGCTACTGGCTGGCCGCCTCCGGCGACGACGCCGACCGCACGTTCGTGTACATGCGGGGCTACCCGTCGCGGCGCGCGCGAGACGAGCGACTCCCCGAGGCGCACGCGGATCCGGAGTTCCTGGAGGTGGTGGCCGCGGCGGAACGCGACCCCGATACCCGCCTCATAGAGTCCGTACGGTCCCTGGACCTCGTCCCGACGGACTACTCGGCAACCAGATGGTGATGTTGTCCGCGGTCTGACCGTCGCCGGTACCCGGCGGGGACGACCCGAAACGGTCTGGCGCTGGGGCGTATCTGCAGCGAGGCCGGACTGCGGCCGGTCTGCTTCGTCTGCAAGAGAGCGCAGGCTCATGCCTGCCCGGCGCGGTCAGAGCGGTTGGTGGAAGTAGTAGCAGAGCCCGTCCGGGGCGACGACGAAGAAGACCTGGTACTTCTTGCCGTCGCGATCGTCCACGCGCCAGTTGGCGATCGTGACGCCGCTGGCCTCCAGCTCGCTGCGGGCCCGGTGGATGTCGGTCACCAGGATGGCGGCGCCCTCATTGCTGGCATCGCCGCCGTTGACGGCGAACCCGATACGTATGCCGTCGCGCTCCATGATCACCGTGGGGACCGGTGTCGCGCTCCGCTCCACCTCGACGAGGCCGAAGCGCGGACCGTACCACGCCGCGGCCCGGTCGATGTCCTCGACCGGAAGGGCCAGGACGTCATTGGCGAACGGATACGCCGCCTCGTAGAGCTTCGGGACGGCGACTGCGTCATCAGTCATTGGTAACCGCCGTGACCTTCCAGAGTCTCCAATCCGGGCGTAGCCGCGGCCGGCCTCGGCATTCGCCCGCCGATCGTCGGCTCACGGCTCCGGCTGCCCACGGGGCGAACCCGCCGGAGTTCGCGTCGATTGCGTCGCCGAGTCCTACACGCCCGACAGCAGCGGCAAGTGCCCCGTGCTGTCGCCGAAGCGCTCCACGTGCACGCCGAACTTCGCCATCAAGCTGAGCGACAGGTTGGCCAGCGGCGTCCCCTGCGGGTAGACCAGGTGACGGTTCCCCTGCAGGCCGCGCTCCGGCCCGCCGACCACCACGACCGGCACGTTGTAGTTGTTGTGGACGTTGCCGTCGCTCATGCCGCTGCCGTAGAGGACGACGGTCGCGTCGAGCAGGGTCCCGTCGCCGTCCGCGACCGACTGCAGCCGGTCGAGGTAGTAGGCCAGCGTATCGGCGTGGTAGGTGTTCAGCTTGGAGAAGGCCTTCATCTTCTCCGGATTGTTCCCGTGGTGCGACATCGAGTGGTGCGCTTCGGGGAGCCCGATCTCGTCGTAGGAACGGTTGATGTTCTCCCGCGCCATCATGAAGGACGTGACCCGCGTGATGTCGGCCTCGAACGCCAGCACCTGCAGGTCGAGCATCAGCTCGGCGTACTCGCGGAAGGTCTCCGGCACGCCCACCGGGCGCTCCGGGACGGCGAAGTCGGCGTTGGTCGACTCGGCCCGCGCGATGCGCTGCTCGACGTCGCGGATGGAGTCGAGGTACTCGCCCAGCTTGGTGCGGTCGCGCCCGCCGAGGCGGCCGGCGAGCGCCGCGATCTCGCGCGTCAGTCCGTCGAGGATGCTGCGGTCCTCGGCGACCCGCAGCCGACGCTCCTCCGCCGTGTCGCCGCTCCCGAAGAGCCGCTCGAACACGAACCGGGGATTCGTCTCGGCCGGCAGCGGCTGCGTCGGCGTCTTCCACGACAGCGAGTTCATGTAGGCGCACGCGTAGCCGTGGTCGCAGGCGCCGACGATGTCGTTGCGGTCGACGGAGACCTCCAGCGACGGCAGCTTCGAGTCGCGGCAGATCCGCTCCGCGATCATCTGGTCGACCGTCGTCCCCGCCTCGACGTCGGCCCCCTCGGTCTGCTTCGGGTGCACCGAGCTCATGAAGGCCGGCGCCGCGCGCGGGTGCTGCCCGCCGGCATCCCCCTGGTCGGTGGCGGGGTAGTTGTCGAGCCCGCTCAGGACGAGCGTCCGGCTCCGGAAACGCTCCAGCGGCTGCAGGATGGGCGACAGCTCGAACCCGGCGCCGTCGGTCGGCGGCGTCCAGTCGAACATGTTCATGCCGTTCCCGACGTAGACCGCCGCGAAGCGCGGCGCCGCCGGGGCCCGCGCCGAGAGCGCCGGCACCATCGCGTCGAGGAGCGGCAGCGCCAGCGTGGCGCCCATCCCCCGCAGGAACGTCCGCCTCGACAGCGTCATCTTCGTGATCAGCATCGCGGCAACTCCCCCGACCGGCGTGTCTTCCGGAAGGAGCGAGCGTACAGGATGGCCCGCCGACTGTCTACGGCGCCCGCGCCGACCCACTACGGGGTCGCTCCCGTGCCTCGCCCGCACCGCCCGGCGGCCGCAGTGACGCCAGCGCATCGGCCAGGGCGGTCAGGCCGACCGCCTCGACGCCGCCGCCCATCGGGTAGCGTTCCTCGCCGGAATGGACGACGAACGTCCGGTCCGGCTGCAGATCGTCCACCGCGACTCGGAGACCGCGCTCGACCCTGGGAGCGGACGCCCGCTTGATCTCGATCGCCCAGAGCCGGTTGCCGGGCAACTCGAGCAGCAGGTCGACCTCCACGCCGGTGGCAGTGCGGTAGAAGGCGGCCCGCGCCCGATCGGGGGCCGCCCGGATGAGCGTCTCCACCACGAAGCCCTCCCAGCTCGCGCCGGCGACCGGGTGACCCAGCACGCTGTTCTCGTCATCGAGCCGCAGCAACGTGTGCACGACGCCGCTGTCGCGCACGTAGATCTTCGGCGACTTGACGAGCCGCTTGCGGACGTTGGCGTGGAAGGGGGGCAGGCGGCGCACCAGGAACAGATCCGCCAGCAGGTCGACGTAGCGGGACACGGTCTTGCCGTCGACGGCCAGCGAACGGGCCAGCACGGCCATGTTCAGCACGCCGCCCTGACCGTGGGCCAGCATGGTCCAGAGCCGCCGCAGCGTCTCGGCCGGCACCCGGGGTCCCAACTGCGGTACGTCGCGCTCCAGGTAGGTCCGGATGAACTGCTCCCGCCACTCGGCGCTCTGCCAGTCGCTCTCCGCCAGGAAGCTCGGCGGGAATCCGCCACGGACCCACAAGCGCGAAGTCAGGTCTCCGCCGGCTTCCCGGACGTCCAGCGGCGCCAGCTCGAGGTATGCGATGCGCCCCGCCAGGCTCTCGCCGGATTGCCGCAGCAGATCCGGAGCCGCGGAGCCGAGGATCAGGAACTGCCCGGAGCGCTCTCCAGCCCGGATGCGCTCGTCGATCAGCACGCGCAGGACCTCGAACAAACCCGGCGCGCGCTGCACTTCGTCGATCACCACCAGCCGGCGGCGCGACGCCCGCAGGTAGCCCGCCGCGTCAGCCAGCTTCGCCCGGTCCGCGGGGTCCTCCAGATCGAGGTACACGCTGCCGTCGGCGGCGCCTGCAAGCCGTCGCGCCAGCGTCGTCTTGCCTACCTGTCGCGGACCGATGAGGGCGACGGCCGGAAACTGTCGAAGGCGGGCGGTGACGGTGGTCTGGATGAGCCGGTCGATCACCTTGCAATCTCGGAATGGAACTCCGTAATTGCAAGCCTAACACGGCCCGCTCTCCGCCTTCGCGGGACGGACCCCTGGGTGAAACCGAGCTCTCGGCGGTTGCGCACGGAGGATCCGGCGAGCGTCTGCCAAGCCTGTCAGTTGGTCCGATCCTGAGCCATCCGCATCCGGAACGGGAGGCTGGCGACGACGCCCTGGACGAGGGACGCGAAGCGGTGGTCGTCGGGCGCGGCGTCGCGCAGGATGCGTCGAACGGCGGGCATGTCGGCCGCCTCGAGGCCGCGGCCGAGAGCGTAGGTCAGCAGGCGGTCGGCGACCGTGAGCAGGAAGTCGTCCGCATAACTCAGCAAGAGCCCGCGGAGCTCCGCCGGGCCGTCGAACGTCGTGCCGTCGGGGAACTCCGCCGAAGCGTCGATCGGCAGGCCCGAGGCGTAGATGTCGCGCCACTCGCCGATGGCGTCGAAGTTCTCGAGCGCGAAGCCGAGCTGGTCCATCTGGGCGTGGCAGGCGGCGCAGACCGGGTTCGCGCGGTGGAGCGCCATCTGCTCGCGCATCGGGAGCACCTTCCGCGGGTCGCGCTCCTCGACGAGATCGGGGACGTCGGGCGGCGGCGGAGGCGGCGGCGTGCCGAGGAGGTTCTCCAGGATCCACTTGCCGCGGATGACCGGCGACGTGCGGTTGGCGCGCGAGGTGCCGGTGAGGATCGACCCCTGTCCGAGCAGCCCGCGGCGCACGCTGTCCGCGGGCAGCGCGACGCGACGGAAGCGCTCGCCGTGGACGCCCGGAATGCCGTAGTGCCGGGCGAGGCGCTCGTTGAGATACGTATAGTCGGCGTCGAGCAGGTCGAGCACGCTGCGGTCCTCGCGCACGATGCTCGCGAAGAAGAGCTTCGTCTCCTGCTCGAACGCCCGCCGCAGGTTGTCGTCGAAGTGGAACAGCAGCTCGGGGCTCGGCCGGTAGCCCGGCACGTTGCGGATGTGCAGCCACTGGCCGGCGAAGTTGTCGACCAGCGCCTGCGCGCGCGGGTCGGCCAGCATCCGCGCCACCTGCCCGCGGAGCACCTCCGGGCGGCCGAGCTCCCCGGCAACCGCGAGGTCGACGAGATCGTCGTCCGGGATGCTGCTCCAGAGGAAGAACGACAGGCGCGAGGCCAGCTCCAGGTCCGAGATGCGGTAGGGCGTTCCGGGTTCCGCCGACGCCGGCTGATCCTCGAAGCGGAACAGGAAGCCGGGGCTGACCAGGATGCCGCGCACCGCGAGCTCGATGCCCGCCTCGAAGCCGCCCCGGGAGGCGCCCTCGCGGTAGAGGGCGAGCGGAACGTCGAGGTCCGCGCCGGTCACCGGGCGCCGGTAGGCGCGGCGCGCCAGGGTCGAGATGACCTCCCGCGCGCAGGCCGCCGCGTCTTCCCCGGACGCGGCGGCAACGGCGGCCGGGGCTGGCGGCGCTGCCGTGGCTGACGGGACCGCTTCGGTGGACGGGACAGCCGTCGCAGACGGCGCCGAGGCGGGAACCGGCGCTGACGTCGCAGACGGCGTGCAGACGAGCAGCTTGCGGCGGCTGGGCGAATCGCCGGGCGCCGCCGTCTCCGGCAACGGACCGGTGATGGTCACGCTGGAGACGACCGGTTCGCCGCTCGCGGCCCGGTAGGGGTCGCGGCGCAGGTCGGGGTCGAACAGGTCCTCGACGTAGGCCGACGTCTTCGCCGCGAAGTAGACCTGGACCAGGCGGGGACCGGCGGAGACCGGAGCGCGGAAGCGCATGCTCTCCAGGATGCGCCGGTTGCGCTCGTCGCCGCGCACCCCCTCCGGCCGCTCGACGACGCCGCTCCAGACCCGCTCCCCGTCGATGCTCACGTCGAGCTGGTGCGTCTCGTCGGTGATGCCCAGGAAGCCGCCCGCGACGCCGCTCTCCTTGGGCCGCATCTCGAAGAGGTACTCGCCGTCGGCCGGGAAGTGGTAGCGGAACGCGCCGCCGCCCCGCGAGCCGAACGGCAGCTCGTCGCTCCAGCGGACGCCCTGGTCGCGGTCCGTCGGGATGAGGATCGTCTCGGGGGCCGGCGTTCCCCGCGGGCGTCCGAGGGCCAGCTCCGCGATCCGCGCCGCGGCGCCCAGGTAGCGCTCGGTGAGCACCGAAGAGAGCGTCAGCGCGTCGGCGTTGTTGTCGAATCCGTAGGCGGCGTTGTCGGCCGGGAGCAGGCCGACGTCGATCTCGACGGCCAGCAGATCACGGACCGCGTTGCGGTACTCGGCCCGGTTCAGTCGGTGCAGCGTCGGCCGGCCGGGATCGGGGCGCGCCTCGGCCGCCCGGTCGAGCGCCGTCTCGAGCCAGGCGACGACGGCGTCGTAAGTGGCGCGGTCGGGCCGCGGCCGGCCTGCCGGCGGCATCGCACCGGTGCGGAGCTTGCGGACCACCGCCTCCCAGACCGCGGGGTGGTCGCCCGCCTGCGCCATGTCGAAGGTGTCGAGCGCGAGGCCGGCCGTCCGGGCGCGGGCGTTGTGGCAGGCGAAGCAGTAGCGCTGCAGCACGTTTCGCGGTGGCGCCGCGGGCGCGCCGCTTGCCGCGGCCGGCTCCTCGCCAGGGGCAGCCTGCACCTCACGGGGTCCGGGCGGCTGTCCGGCAAGCGCCTCTCCGGCAGCCTCCGCGGCGGATTCGGCGCCGCGCACCGGGCCGCCGTAGGCGGTCGCGACCAGTCCCATCGCCAGCGCCAGCGCGACGGCGGGCCGCCCGACACGCGCCTTCGACCCCGAGGGGGACACCCGCCGACGTCCCGCCGCGGCGACGCCGGCGCACCCCATCCGTCTCGTCCCCGCCGGCGTCCGTCGGTCCTTCATCGCCCGAGCGCCTCCTCCGGAATGGCCGCCGCGCAGGGCGCCGGACACTCGATCTCCCGCGCCCCGAGCTCGCGCAGGAGCGCCGCGGTGTGCGGGTGGGCGGCGAACGAGTTGCCGTACTCGACGCCGTCGGCGACGCGGAGGGGCGTGCGGCCATCGAGGGCCGCCACGTCGAGCTCCGCGCCCCGCTCGAAGAGGTACTGCACGACGCTGTTGGCGCCCCGGTAGGCGGCGGCGTGCATCGGCGTCTCGCCGACGTCGCTCACGGCATTGACGTCCGCGCCGAGTTCCTCCACCAGCAGCCGGACCGCCTCGAGCACCTGCGCCTCGCTGGCGCGGTCCTGGTTCGAGGCCCACGAGATGCCGGACGCCGCCATCAGCGGCGTGATCCCGTCCTCGGTGTCGATCGTCGGGTCGGCGCCGTGCTCGAGGAGCAGCCGCATCACCTCGACGTCGGCCGCCTTCGCGGCCAGCATGAACGCCGTGGCGCCGGTCATGTGGCGGCGGTAGCGGGCCCCCGACCAGCGGGGCTCCTCCATCGAGTTCCGGCCGTTGACGTCGGCGCCGTGGGCCAGCAGCGACCGGAGCACCCGCATCCGGTCGAGGCGCACGACGATGAACTGGTCGCTGATGTGCCAGTTGGCGACGTGCACCGCGGCCTGCAGCGGCCGCCCGAAGACGTTGCCGGGCATGATCCCCTCGGACTCGCGCTCGCTGTAGCCCAGCTTGCGGATCCGGAACGGCACCGCGCGCGCCCGCATGCCCTGCACGGTGAGCTGCGTCGAGCCGCCCTCGGCGTTCGGGTCCGCGCCGCGCGCGAGCAGCAGGTCCACGAGGTCCTCGTGTCCGTTGACCACGGCCACGAGGAGCGGCGTCGCCCCGTCGGGCCGCCGCTCGTTCACGTCGGCCCCGGCCGCGAGCAGGGCGCGGACGCAGTCCAGGCACCCCTTGCGCGCGGCGAACAGGAGCGGTGTGGCGCCGCTGCCCGAGCGCGCCTCGACGTCGGCGCCGCGCGCGAGGAGCGTCTCGACGACCCCGGCGTGCCCCTCGGCCGCCGCCCACATCAGCGCCGACTGCCGGTTCCAGGTCTCCTGCGCGTCGACGTCGGCGCCCGCCGCGGCCAGCAGCTCGACGGCCGCGACCCGCCCGGAGCGTGCCGCGAGCATCAGCGGCGTCTCGCCGGCCCGCACCGCCTGCCGCGGGTCGTTCGGGTCGGCGCCGGCCGCGAGGAGCTGCGTGATGATCGCCGCGCCGCCGTTGCGCGCGGCGAGCGCCAGCGGCGTCACCCCGTAGCGGTTCGCGCGCTGGACATCCGCCCCGGCCTGGATCAGCGCCGCCACCATCTCCGCGTCGTCGCGGTAGGCGGACCAATGGATCGCGGTCGCCCCGTCCCCCTGCGCCGCATCCGGATCCGCCCCCTCCGCCAGCAGCCCGCGGACCGCCTCGGCGTCGCCCCGTTCGGCGGCGTCGGCGAGGGCGGTGCCGTGCGAGGCGACCGCCTGCGCTCCTGCCTCCCGGACAGCCGCCACGCCGGAGGCCTCGACCACCAAGACCGCGGCGGCGAGCGCGGCGGCGAAAGGCAGCCCAGTCGCCTGAGAGCCCGAGAGGCAGCGCGTTCGCACCATGAACGAGCCCCGCATGCCGGCCGCTATCGTACTATGCGCGACATGCGGGGCTTCCGACATGGACGGCGAGCCGCGACCCTTGTCGCCGGCCTCGCCGTCTGCGGGTTCGCGGTCTCCCATGCGCGCCAGGGCGACGTCGGCGGGCCGATCGGAGGCGCGGCTCCCGGTGCGCCCCGGTTCGTCGAGGCGGCGCGTTCCCTGGCCCCCGGCGCCGTGCCCGAAGACGTGGGCCACCTCACGTTCATGAGCCCCCACGCGTCGCCGATCGCCGTCGCCGGCAGTACCGTCTTCGTCGCGAACACGCCCGCCGACACGGTCGACGTCATCGACGCCGCGAGCCGGGCGGTGATCGCCCGCGTTCGCGTCGGCATCGACCCGGTCGGACTCGCGGTCCGGCCGGACGGGAAGGAGGTGTGGGTGGCGAACCACGTCTCCGACTCGGTCAGCGTGATCGACGCCGATTCCGCCAGCCCGACCTACCTGCAGGTGATCGCCACCGTGCAGGACATCGGCACCTTCAGCGGCGCGACCCGCTTCGACGAGCCGGTGGGGATCGCCTTCGCCAGCGACGAGAAGGCCTACGTCGCGCTGTCGTCGCAGAACCAGGTCGCCATCGTCGACGTAGCAGCGCGGCGGGTCACCCGTTACATCGACATCAGGGCCCAGGACCCGCGGGCCCTCGCCGTCCGCGGCGAGCGTCTCTACGTCCTCCCGTTCGAGTCGAACAACCGGACCCAGATCTCCGGCTGCCGCGGCGAGATCGACGGCGAGCTCTGCACCTTCGACGCGCAGGAGCACGTGGTCGACAACAACAACGTCCTGTCGCTCGGCATCACCGTCGACATCGTGAAGCACCCCGACGTCCCCGACCGCGACCTCTACGTGTTCGACACGACGACCGACGCGCTGGTCGAGGTGGTCGACACGGTCGGAACGCTTCTCTACGGACTCGCCGTCGACTCCGGGGGCGAGGTCTTCGTGGCCCAGGCCGATGCGCGCAACGATGCCAACGGACGTGCGGGCAGTGCCGGCGAGGGCCTCGCCGAGCTGGAGAACCGGGCCTTCCTGAACCGGATCACGCGCATCGACTGCGGCGGCGGCTCGTGCGGCGACCCCGAGTTCATCGAGCTCGAGCCGCTGCCTCCGGCGCATCCGGCGGCCGGCGAGGCACTGGCGACGCCGTTCGCGATCGCGATCAGCGACGACGACGCGACGCTCGTCGTCTCCGCGGCCGGATCGGACAAGCTGTTCACGGTCGACGCGGCGAGCGGCGAGGTGCTCGGGCGGACGGCTGTCGACGCCGTACCGCGCGGCATCGCCCTCGAATCCGACGCCGACGGGGCGCCGTCGCGGGCCTGGGTCCTGAACGCGGTCGCCAACACCGTGTCGCTGGTGGACGTCTCCACGCCCGCGTCTCCCGGCGTCGTCGCGACGGTGACCCTCGCCGATCCGACGCCAGCGATCGTCAAGCGCGGGCGAATCGCGTTCCACGACGCCGACGCCTCGTCGACCGGCACGTTCTCGTGCGAGAGCTGCCACCCCGACGGCCACACCGACCAGCTCGTCTGGGTGCTCGATACGCCCATCTGCGACCGGGACGGCTGCACGCAGATCCCGCCGCGCTCGACGATGCCGGTCCGCGGCCTGCGCGACACCGCCCCCTACCACTGGGACGGAATCCCCGGCGACCCCTACGGCGGCGTGAACACGGCCAGCACGCGGCGCGCCGTCGAGCCGAACTGCGACCCGGACGATCCGCGGAGCTGCACGCGGCAACTGGTGGACAACACGCTCGCGTCCACGATGTGCGCGGTGGGCGAGTGCGGCGTGAACGACGAGGGCCTGGCCGCAGCTTGGAGTAGTCTCGTTCCCTACTACACGCACGTGCTAAATCAGTGCGTGGAGAACCCGGCCTCGACGCGGCGCTCCTTCACG
>JAPOWL010000575.1:12413-13075 GCA_026707615.1 Acidobacteriota bacterium
CGCGCTCAGCGGGGCCGAGCGCGACGACCTGGCCGAGTTCCTGCTGAACGTGCCGTACCCGCCCTCGCGGCGGCGCTCCTTCACGAACGAGCTCTCCGACGACGCGGTGGAGGGTTTCGAGGCGTTCCACGTCGACGGCGTGCCGGACGGGGCGCAGGGGAGGACCAACGTCTGCGGCAACTGCCACCGGATGCCCTTCTGGACCAGCACCAACACCGGCGGCACCGGCATGGACGCCCCTACGTGGCGCGGAGCCTACGACCGCTGGCTGATCCTGCCCCAGGGGCGCTGGAACGTCATCGACCTGCGTGGGGAGTGGGAACGCAACGCCGGCTTCCCGGAGCGGAGCATGTGGGGCGCCTCCCTGCCCGCACGCCAGCACTTCTGGGACATGGTCCAGGAGGGCAGCACCGGCTTCTCCGGCGCCTTCGCGCGCCAGGTCACGCTGAACCCGTCGTCCCCCGCCCACGCGCTGACGGCCAGGCTGCTCGAGGCCCTCGAGCTCGGCGACCGCGAGGGCGCCGTCGTGCTGCAGGGCGAGGGCGTGTTCATCGACGGCGACCGGGCGACGCCGGTGGCGCTGGAGTTCGACGGCAGCACCTACGTCGAGCGGAGCGCGGACCGCCCGCGGTCGTTCGGCCGGACGGAGCTCGTCTCCAAGG
>JAPOWL010000451.1 GCA_026707615.1 Acidobacteriota bacterium
TGGTTGTCGCCGACGCGGAACTCCCAGCCCTTGACCCACGTGTCCTCGGGCATGATGTCCTCGGTCAGCTCGGCGTAGAAGGTGATGTTGATGTCGTAGATGTCGTCGGCCACCAGGTACGGCTCCGGCATCTTCACCACGAAGTCGGGCGTGCCGAGCGTCCAGCCGTCGTTGGCTTCCTCGGCCCACTGCTTCGCGGGCGGCGCGTCGGCGAGGTCCCCGGCCGGCGCGCCGGCCTCGACCCACTGGACGATGGTGTCGATCTCGTCGTCGGTCAGGCCGCGCTCGTTCTCGAAAACGCCCTTCGGCGCCGACGCGAACCAGGGCGGCATCTCGCGCGACTCGACCTTGCGGGCGATGGCGCGCGCCCACGGGCGGGTCTCCTGATAGTCCATGAACGACATCGGCGCGATCAGGCCGCTGATGTTGGTGCCCGACGGCCGATGGCAGGTCTGGCAGTTCTCCTGCATGATCGGCAGGACGTGCTCGTAGTAGGTCACGTCGGTGTCGCGCTCGGCCTCGTTCCCGGCGTAGCCGGGGGTCGCGCCGAGCGCGAAGGCGACCAGCGCCATCGCCGCCACGATCAGATGCAGTCGGGTTCTCGTCATGAGTGGGCTCTCCTGCTTGACGAACATCGCTCACCCGGGGAACGCGAACCCGCACCGGCGTGCCGGCGCACGGGTCCGCACGGTCTCAGTCTGCAACGCCGTCGCATCGTAACCCGATCCGCCGCGCTCCGCAACCGCGCATGCCCCTAGCCCGCCGCCGGGATCCGCAACTCGACGCCGGACGCCACGAAGCTCAGCTCCGTGGCGGTTCCGTCGGGACTGCGCACGAGCGACACACCTTCCTCGATCAGGTGATCGGCGTCCTCGCGGGAGAAGACGTTGGTCTCGAACGTCCCCTCCAACCGCGCCGCCTGCCCCGCGGAATCGGTCGGGACGAAGAAGCCGTAGTCCTTGAACGTGACGCGGATGCCGCGCGCGGCGCCCGCCGCCGTCAGCTCCATCCAGCAGCCCTTCATCTGACACGCCTTGACGACGGTGCCTTCCAGGATGACCTGCTCGCCCGCATAGGCAGCCGGATCGCCGAGCGCGTCGGCGAGGTCGACCAGCGGCGAGTCGCCGATCGCGTCCCCGCGCGTGACGACCTGCTGCGCACCGGTCGTCGGCGCGAAAGACACGGCGGCGGTGAGGGCGACCGCAACGATGGCGGCCAGGGCTGCGAAGACCGCGAGGGCGGTTCCGTTGAGGCTCTTGAACTGCATCTCCTGATCCCCCGGATCGTTCTGAACCTGCACGACTGGGAGTGTCCATCCGAAACACCGGGATGGTAGCATGCCGGCCATCGCCCGGCGCCGCCGTCTCAGGTCCCTGGTTCGGCGCGCGCCATCTGCGGAGGCGTCCCCGGCCCGGAGTCATCGATCGGGCGGGATCGGCAGGAGACGAGGGAAGACGGCCATCGGAAACAGGAGGTAGTCGTGGAACGCAAGAGAACGTGGCTGAGAATCGCGGTCCTCGTCGCCGCCGGCAGCGCCGTCGGGCTGGTGGCATGCGGCAGCGCCCCGGAGCCGGTCGAGGAGGCGGTCGCGCAGACGACCGAGCGCCCGGCCGGGGCCGGCACCATCGAGACGCTCGACCCGGCGCTCGACGCGCTCGTCCCGGCGGACGCCGAGATCGAGCACCTGGCGGAGGGCTTCGGCTTCACCGAGGGCCCGGTCTGGGTCGCCGGCGACGAGCCGTTCCTCCTCTTCAGCGACATTCCCGGCAACCGCATCGTGAAGTGGACGCCGGACGGCGAGGTCAGCGACTTCCTCGCCCCCGTCTTCGAGGGCGAGGTCGAGGACGGGCGCCTCTCCGGATCGAACGGCATCACCGTCGGCCCGGACGGCGCCATCGTCTTCACCGAGCACTTCGGCGGCCGCGTATCGAGCATCGCCGCCGACGGCACGGGTCGCACCTCGGTGGTCGACAACTACGAGGGCGGCCGGTTCAACAGCCCCAACGACCTGGCCTACAAGTCAGACGGGTCGCTCTACTTCACCGACCCCGCCTACGGGCTGCCGAGTCCCGAGGACCGCGCGCAGGAAGTCAACGGGATCTACCGCCTCGACCCGGACGGCACGGTGACGCTGCTGGCGGACCAGGAGGGCCCGAACGGCATCGCCTTCTCGCCCGACGAGTCCCGTCTCTACGTGGCCGACAGCGCGGCCGGCTTCTGGATGGCGTACGACGTCGCGGAGGACGGATCCCTGGGCGAGGGAACTCTGCTCCTCGACGCCAGCGCGGTCGAGGCCCCCGGGGCCCCCGACGGCCTGAAGGTGGACACGCAGGGGAACCTGTGGGCGACCGGCCCCGGCGGCGTCTGGGTCATCGCCCCCGACGGCCGTCACCTGGGCACGATCAAGGCCAACGAGGTCCCCGCCAACGTGGCCTGGGGTGACGACGGGCAGACGCTCTACATGACCGCCCGCACCGGCCTCTACCGTGTCCGCGTGAGCGCGATGGGGACGATTCCGGGACCGCAGTAGAAGCGTTGCGCTCGCCGCCCCGCGAGCGTTCCGGACGCCCGGTCGCAGCCGACCACCCAAGTGCTGCGGCCGGGCCCGCTCCCACCTTCGCGTCGCGACTTCAGCAGCCTCGGCGAACGGGTCGCCCGCCGGCCGAGCGCGTCGCCCATCTGGAGGGTGCCCTCCGGCCCACGCCCCCCGCCACTGACGGCGACTGAAGCAGCAGATCCGGCGCAGTCCGGAAACCGGCTCCGTCTGCGCCTGATACCATCGTCGCCCATATGGCGATATCAGCTCGCCGGCCGGCCAAGTCGGGACGGTTCCTGCTCCGGCTTCCGCCCCCCGTGCACGCCATGCTGGACGCCGCGGCGCGCGACGCCGGACTGTCGCTCAACGAGTACTGCGTGCGCCGCCTGGCCGCGGGCGGGTCGGGCGCCGCGGTCGACGACGCCGCAGCCGAGGTCGTCACCCGGGCCGCGACGGTCGCTGGTAGTGCCCTGATCGCAGTGGTGCTCCACGGCTCGCTGGCCCGCAACGAGGCGACCGCCGCTTCCGACGCCGACATCCTGGTCGTTGTCGAGTCCCGCGTGACCCTCCGCCGAGGCCTGTACCGGACCTGGGACTCGCACCCGGTTCGTTGGCGCGACCGTCGCGTCGACGCGCACTTCGTGCATCCGCCGCGGAACGACGCGCTGAGCGGCGTGTGGGCCGAGGCGGCGCTCGACGGCGTCGTGCTGTTCGAGCGGGGCCGGCAGGTGTCGACCCACCTGGCGCGCGTGCGCCGGGCGATGGCCGACGGCCGCCTCGTGCGGCGCGTGGTGCACGGGCAACCGTACTGGACGGCCGCGTGATGCGGAACCGGGGCCTGGCGTCCGACTACATCCGCCGCGCCGCCACGCGCCTCCGGGCCCTCGACGTCCTCTACGACGCCGAGAGCTGGGCCGATGTCGTTCGCGAGTCCCAGGAGATCGTCGAGCTGGCCCTGAAGGCGCTGCTGCGGGCGGCTGGCATCGACCCGCCGCGCGTGCATGACGTGGCGGACGTCATCGAGGCCGAACGCGGCCGCCTGCCGGGGGCGCTCGCGGTCGAGGAAACCGACCTCCTCGCCGCGGCATCGCGGGATCTGCGACGCGATCGGGAGCTCGCCTTCTACGGCGCCGAAGACCTGACCCCTTCCGACTTCTACCGGCAGGACGACGCCGACAGCGCTCGCGCGACCGCGCGGCGGGTCGTCGAGCTCGTCCGCCCGCACGTGCCGTCTTCCTGAAGCAGAGTGCGCCGCTACCGGGAAACGACCAGGAGCACCGCCACCAGCACGAGGGCCGAGCAGCCCATCGACCAGGGCGACAGCACCTCGTTGGCGACGAAGTAGCCGAGCACGAGGGCGATCACCGGATTCACGTAGGCGTAGGTGGCCGCCTTGGCCGGCGTCGAGGCCTTGAGCAGCCACAGGTAGCTGCCGTAGGCCACCGACCCCAGCACCGCAACGTAGGCCCACGCCCCGAAGGCCGTCGCCGACACCGCGCGCCAGTCGTGACCCGCCAGCTCCCCCGAGGCAAGGGACATGCAGCCGAGCACGGCGGCGCCGCCGAGCATCTGCATGCCCGACGAGAGCGCCTGCGACGACGGCTGCGGGGCGTAGCGGGAATAGACCGACCCTGCCGCCCACAGCAGGCTGGCGACGACGATGGTGCCGGCGCCGACGGGATCGATCCCGCGCGCGCCCGCGAACTCGGCCGGATTGACGAGCAGGGCGACGCCTGCGAACCCCAGGACGAGTCCGGCGATGACGCGCGCCGGCGGCCGGGCCCCGCGCGGCCGCAGCCAGTCGGCGAGCGCCACCCAGAGCGGCACCATCCCTACGAGCAGGGCGCCCATCCCCGACGGCAGGCGCAGGAGCGCCCAGCTCACGAGGCCGTTCCCGCCGGCCGCCATCAGCAGGCCGATGAGCGCCGTCGCCGCCCAGTCGCGCGCGGTCGGACGCGCGGCGCCCCGGTGCGCTGCCCACGCGACGAACACGGCCCCGCCGGCCAGGAACCGAACGCAGGCCATGAAGAACGGCGGTATCTCCGCCACACCCCGATCGATCGCGAGGTAGGTCGATCCCCAGATGAGGTAGACGGCGGCGAAGGCGGCAACGAGGGCGAAACGCGATGGACGGGGCATGGCACGGCGATCGTGGAGAACGGCGGACAGGGTGACGACGGGTCGTGCGCCCCGTCCGAGACCGACGCGATCGGGGAGGCTGGCGTGACGACCGGCCCTGCGCGGCCGGGATGCGGTGCTGGCAGGGACTCCCGGATCGTATCCGAATCCGTCATCCGGTCATCGCCGCGACCGCTTCGAACCCACGGAATCCCGCTTCGTCGCACGAGCCTTCCGTTCCGCAGGCCGGCCGACTACGGTGGCCGTCGAGGAGGACGACATGCAGAAGCGAACGGTCGCCAGCGTGACCGCGGTTGCCGCCGCGGGAGCACTCGCCGCGGGAATCGTGAGCCTCGCGCAGGAACCGAGAGTCGACGACCTGGTGCGCGCCGATTTCTTTGCGGGCTTCGCGGGGAACTCGGACGCGCTGGAGCGGGGCATGCGTCTGACGGAGGAGATGCTCGAAGCGGATCCGGGGAACGCGGCGGCCCTGGTCTGGCACGGGGCGGGCACCTTCTTCCGCTCGGGGGCCGCCTTCGAGAGCGGGGACTTCCGGACGGGAATCGCACTCTGGGAACAGGGCCTGACCGAGATGGCCCGGGCGGTCGAGATGGCGCCGGACGACGTCGAAGTGCTGATTCCGCGCGGCGCCAACCTCATCGTCGGCTCGCGCTTCGTGCCGCCCGCCCAGGCGGACGAGATCCTTCGGACCGGAGTCGCCGACTTCGAGCGTGTGCTCGAGCTGCAGTCGCCCTACTTCTCCCGTCTGGGAGTGCACTCGCGCGGCGAGCTCCTGACCGGTCTCGCAGACGGGTGGAGCCGGCTGGGCGACCGGGAAGCCGCGCGCCACTACTTCGAGCGCATCGTCGACGAGCTCGAGGGGTCCGTGTACGAGCAGAAGGCGCGGGCCTGGCTCGAGGACCGGCCCGAGGCGCGGGAGCCGGGCTTCTTCGAGTGCTCCGGCTGCCATCGTTGACGGACGTGCTCGCCGATGCCGAGGACGCGGCGGGCGGCGGGTGCCGGGCCGGACGCCGGGGAATCGTCCCATCTACGCCGGGGCGCCGATTTGGGAGAAGCAGAATGCAATCGATGAAGCACGTCGTCGCCTGTCTGGCCGTCGCGTGCGGGCTCGGGTTCGGCGGGGTCGGAGCGGCAGAAGCTCAGGCGACGGCGCCGCGGGGCGATCCGGAGAGCGCGGCGATCGTGGACCGCCTCCGCCGGTCCGCGGTTGCCGGAGACGCGGAGGCGATCGCCGCCGCGCGCGATGCCACCCGACGGCTGCTCCAGCGGGCGCCGACGGAGGAAGACCGCCGCCCGTTGCGCTACCTCCTCGCCTACGCCAACTGGCGCCTGCTCGGCACGCATCCGCCGCCGGACGGCAACGAGCGCGATGCTCTCGCCGATGAGGCAGAATCGATGCTGGCGGCCAACCTGGCCGGGAACGAGGCGGACGTCGAAGCCCAGGCGCTGCTCGGCGCCGTCTACGGCATGAAGATCGGGTCGTCGACGTGGCGCGGAATGACGTTGGGTCGGCGAGCGGGCCGGGCGCTCGACGCCGCACGGGCAATCGACGAACGCAATCCTCGATTCCTGCTGTTGAAGGGCCTCGACATCTACCACCGCCCGGCCATGTTCGGGGGCGGGCTCGAGCGGGCGGAGCGGTGGTTCCGCGCGGCGGTCGGGTTCTTCGCGGCACAACCGTCCGATGCCCCGTGGCCCGACTGGGGGCGGCTCGACGCCCACGCCTGGCTGGGCCGGACGCTGGCCCGGCTCGGAGACGTGGACGCCGCGCGGGAGCAGTACGAGAAGGTGCTGGAGGCGGAACCCGATCATGCGTTCGTGCGCGACTTCCTGCTCCCGCGCCTCGAACCGTAGGAGCGGGTGCCACGGGAGTCGCGCGCCGGCGAGTCCGTTGCCCGTCAGGGCGCCCGGATCGACATGATCGACCGCCTGAGAACCTCCGTCGGCGCACATCCGGGCTGGTGGAGCCTGGCGTTCAGCGTGCTCCTCTGCACTCTCGTGGGCGCGTCGCTGAGCCTGGCGCGGAGCGGGCGCCTGACGGCGGAGCCCATGGTCATCAGCTTCAGCGTCGGGCTCTCCATCAATGCCTGCATGTTCCTCGGACACGTGTGCTGGGCACCCCGCCTCCCGAGGCTCCTCGTCACGATCCTGATGCTCGCCGGCGGTCTCCTGCTCGGTCTCGCGGCGGGAGGCACGCTGGTCGCGGGCCGCCCCCTGATGCTCCTCGGGAACGCCTACGCCCCGCTGACCGGCGCGCTCCTGGGGGTGTTCACCGTCGGCGGCTTCTACGCGGTCGAGAACTGGTGGGAGACGAGAGCCCGGCTCGACCGGGCCGAACGGGACGCGCTGGCCCGCGACAAGGCCCTGGCGGAAGCCGAGCTGCGGGTGCTCGAGGCCCAGGTGGAACCGCACTTCCTCTTCAACACCCTCGCGAACGTCGGCTCCCTGATTCACACGCACCCGGACCGCGCCTCGCGGCTCCTGGAGCGGCTCACCTCGCTGCTGCGCGCCTCGCTGTCCCGGACCCGCAGCGGGCGGGGCACGCTGGGCGAGGAACTGGAGGTGGTGCGCGCCTACCTCGACATCCAGGCCCTCCGCATGGGGGGACGCATGACCTGGGAGGTCGACGCCGATACCGGTCTCGAAGCCGTGCCCCTGCCGCCGCTCCTCGTGCAGCCGCTGGTGGAGAACGCGGTGCTCCACGGCATCGAGCCGACCGCGGCGGGAGGGCACGTCGCGGTGCACGCGGAGTCCGGCGACGGGGACGTGCGCATCCGGGTCTCGGACGGCGGGGTCGGCCTCGATCCGGAGACCGCGGGCCACGGAATCGGCATCGCCAACGTTCGGGAGCGCCTGCGCGCCACGTTCGGCGACCGCGCTCGGCTGACGCTCTCGGAGACCGCCGGCGGAGGCGTGAGCGCCGAGCTTCGGATCCCCGCCGGCCCGGCGGCGGACGCGCGAGCGGAATGAGCGGGACGGAACCACCCAGCGCGCTCGTTGCCGACGACGAGCCGGCGCTCAGGGCGGACCTCGAGCGGCTGCTCGCCGACGCGTGGCCGGAGCTCGTCGTCGCGGCGTCCGTGGGGGACGGCGCGGCGGCGCTCGAAGCCTTCGAGCGCCTGCAGCCGGACGTCGTCTTCCTCGACATCCGGATGCCGCCGCCGTCGGGCCTCGAGGTCGCGCGCCGCGTCGGCCCGGACACGGCCGTCGTGTTCGTTACCGCCTACGACGAGCACGCCGTGGAGGCGTTCGAGCGCGCCGCGGTCGACTACCTGGTCAAGCCGGTCTCTGCCGCCCGCCTGCGGGAGTCGGTCGAACGCCTGCAGCGGTGGCGGGCCGGCAGGCGCAGCGCACGCCTCGAGCCGCGGACGATCGAGGCGCTGATGCGCCGCCTGGCCGACGCGCCGGCGTACCTGCACTGGCTCCGGGTGGGACACGGCGAGCGCGTGGAGCTGGTCGCGGTCGAGGACGTCTGCTTCTTCCGGGCCGACCACAAGTACACCGCCGCGGTAACCCGGGAGACGGAGCACCTCGTGCGCACGTCGATCACCGAGCTGGCCGCGCGCCTCGATCCGGAGCGGTTCTGGCGCATCCATCGCGGAGGCATCGTGAACGTGGCGGCCATCCGGGCGGCGCGCCGCGATGTGCGGGGCCGCTATCGACTGACGCTGAAGGACCGCCCCGAGGTACTCCGCGTGAGTGCCGCGTACGGCCACCTCTTCCGGCGCATGTAGGGCCGCGTCGCGTCGCTCACGCTGGCGCTCTTCCTGGGGCCACCATAGGCTATTCAACGTGGACTCTTGAGATGGGGCAGGTCGCGATCGTCACCGGCGCATCGAGCGGCATCGGGCGGGCCCTCGCCCTGGAGCTCGCGCAGGGGGGCTACGACCTGGGGCTCACAGCTCGGCGCACGGATCGGCTCGCGGGCTTGGCAACAGAGATCCGGGCGACCGGGGTCCGAGCGGAGTACGAGGCCGCCGACGCCACCCGGCGCGACGAGACGCACGCGGCCCTCGCCGCGCTCGCGGAGCGGCTGGGTCCCGTCGACCTCCTGGTCGCCAACGCGGGGATCGGGCTCGGCACCGATGCGCTGGCCCCGAACGCGGAGACCCTGGAAGCCGAGTTCCGGGTCAACGTGTTCGGCGCGTTCTACGCCATCGAGGCGACGGTTCCGGCGATGCGAGAGCGCGGGGGCGGCCACATCGTCGCCATCTCCAGCCTCGCGGGGCATCGCGGGCTGCCCGGCGCGGCCGGCTACTGCGCGACCAAGGCCGCGCTCACCCGACTCGTCGAGGGGATGCGGCCCGACTGGGCCCGCGCCGGCATCCGGGCGACGATCGTCCATCCCGGCTACGTCCGCTCGGAGCTGACGGACCGGAACCGCTACCGCATGCCGCTGCTGATGGACACCGACCGGGCGGCGCGGCTGATCGCTCGCGCGATTCGCCGCCGCAGGAAGGTCTACGAGTTCCCGTGGCGGATGTCGATCCTCGTGCGCCACCTGGTGCGGCACCTGCCGGACCGGCTGCTCGCCGGCCGCATCCGCTCCGACAAGCGCCCGTCGCCGCCCTGACCGCGTCAGGATGGTCCCTCGGAGGGCCCCACGGAACCCTGCGACGGGATCGGCGGTGTCATTCGGGTTCGATTGTGCGAGCGGCGACGGTTACGACCCAGTTGGCATCGCCGAGCGCCTGTTCCGCTTGCTCCTGGTCGTACTCCTCGGTCGGTATGAAATCGATCGCTCCATAGAACGCCAGCTCCCGTTCCTTTCTGAGGGCGGTCGAGATCTCCACCAGTCGTTCGGTTCCATCGTCCGCGACCCCCGGGAACCGGTCGCGATGCTGCCGGATGAGGCTGCCCACGTCGTGCCAGTGCGGCGGCTCCATGCCCACCTGTCGCAACATCCCCTTGAGCGCGAGCTCGACCACCTCCTGCGCCTCCCGAACCACGTCGGAGTACGCCTCCTTGTCCAGGAATACGTCCAGGACCTCGAGCCGCACTCTCGCCTTCGCCAGGCAGCTCTCGGCGAGCGACGTGTTCGTCATTCCGCGAAGAGGTCGAAGACGTCGCCCGGCTTGTAGTCGGGCTTCAGGTCCCAGTACCAGGCGTTGCCCAGCCAGACGCGCCTCGAGCCCAGCGCGCGGAGACGGCGCCGCAGACGGTCGAGCGCCGAGGCCAGACAATCCTGCGGGTCGAAGAGGATGCGGGCGTCGTCCGTCATGTCGAGGAGCAGCATCGAGCCGCGCTCGAGTTCCATCGGGGTCATCAGCACCGGCGAGAGCTCGGGCTGCAGGCCGGCCGTCCGGACGGCATCGAGACAGGGGCGCACGAGGACCTCGACGGCCCGAAAGTCCCGCAGGCGGAGCGAGTGCCGGTCCGCCAGCCCCTCAGCCACGATCAGCAGTTTGATGTCCGCGTCGGGTCGCGGCAGGTCGCGGCCGACCGATCCATACACGGCTACCGAAAGCAGCCGGTCTCCGTAGTGCTGCCGACACGCTCTGGTCAGATCGGCGAGTAGCGCGCCGTAAGCCGCCTGCACCCCGGGATTATAGGAGCGACGCGTCCAGCTCTTCGAGGAGCTCCAGCAGGCGGAAGACCGTGCGGTGGTTCCTCACGGTGACCTGCTGGTAGACGGGCGACGCGGCCACCTTCATCCAGGTCGTGCGGGTCTGGTGCTCCTTCGAGATCGACCAGAAGACCACGCCGGGACCGATGGCGAGCGATTCGATGTCGCCCTTGAGGGCGGGCAACTGCGCGACGGCGCGGCGCGGTGTCGTGCCGCGCAGCGTGAACAGGGCGTTGTGCTTCCGGTCGTCGTCCCGGCCCCAACTGGCGGGCGCCGCCCGGACCGCGGCCCGGTACCGTGCGCGGGGGAAGACGACGGCGCGCACGGACTGCCCCAGGCGCTCCGTCAGACGCTTCTCGATCGCGCGCGTCAGCTCCGCGACGCGAGTCTCGCCGGCAAGGAACAGCACGTTGCCGCTCTGGATGTAGGTTCGCACGCCCGCGTATCCGAGGCCCTCGAAGCAACGAATCAGATCGGCCTTCGAAATGACGTTCTGCCCGCCGACGTTGATTCCGCGAAGCAGGGCCAGGAACGGCAGGTTGGCGGTTGGCATCGGACTGCGCGGCGTAGCGACCGCGGGCGGCTACTCGCCCGCGCCGACGCGGACGACGAGTCGCTCTGCCGCTTCCCGTTCCGAGTCGCTCGCGCGGAGCTCGAGCTCGTAGACGCCGGGCGTATCGAACCAGGCCAGGGTGCGGGGCTCGTCCGCGGCGCTGAAGCGAACGCCGCCCGGGCCGTCGAGGACGCGCCAGGCGCTCGTGAGTCGTCCCCCCCGCGGCAGGCCCTCGTCGCGCACGCTTCCGAACAGCTTGAGCTCCGCCCCGACCGCCACCTCGACCTCGGGCGGCTCGCCGTCGGGGCCGCGGCGCAGTCCGAGGAAGCGGACGAGCGGCGACCGGTTCAGGCAGACGCCGTGGGGCGCGGCCTCGAGGTCGACCTCGCGCAGAACGGCGCCCCGCGTCCGGTCGTCGAGCTCCCAGTTGTACTGCAGCATGTCCTCGCTGGTCGACGTCGTAGTGCCGGCGTGGGAGAGGGTCCAGCGGAGCCCGCCGGCGAAGTCCGTGCCCATGACCATGACGCACTGGAAGCGGTGATGGCCCGGCCGGAACGTCGTCGGCTGCAGACGATCGGCCGGATCGGCGTCGAACGCGTTGGCGGCGCCCGCGGGAATGGTCACCTCGTCGAAGTTGTGGCTGAAGTAGGCGTACGAGATGACGTACACGCCGTCGTCGGTGACGTGGAATCCGTCGTAGACCGGGTAGATGGGCTGGCTCGACTGCGCAGCGGCCGCCCCCCCACTCAGCGCGGCGGCCAGCGCCGCCACGGGCAGTCCCCGCGCGAAGCGACGGACTTCCATTCCTCTGCTCCTCCTGCCTCGGCGGCCCGCGCGACCCGAGCGCGCGCTTCGGGCGGCAAGCAGCCAGGTGCCGGCGCAACCGCCCTCATCGCACGTGCTGCACCGCAAGCCCGAGCGCGTGGCACCCGTCGAGTCGTGCGCACGCAACAGCGTCGCCGCCAACCTCGGTTCGGCGGCGGCGGCGCTGCTCCGGCGCGGACGCGCCTTCTGCCGCGCAGACTCCGGACCGCCTCGAATCAGCGTGTAGACTGACGGGAACGATCGGAGAATTCAAGGCGCGCCCGGCGGGCGCGGACGGAGGTGTTGCCATGCGTCGAAGCCGGATGCTCGCCGCCCGCTGCGCGCTGCTCGCAGGCCTCGTCGCCCTGTCCGGCGTCTCGCCGGCAGCCGCCGGTGGGTCCGGAGCGCCGCCCGCCGTGGAGGCCGCCCAGACCGAGGCATCTCCGCCGGACGCGACCTTCACCCGCGACGTGCTCCCGATTCTGCAGCGCTCGTGCCAGCGCTGCCACCGGCCCGGCACGGGGGCGCCGACGTCGCTGCGCACCTACGCAGAGGCGCGCCCGTGGGCACGGGCGATCAAGGACCGCGTCGTCACCCGCCAGATGCCGCCGTGGCACATCGACCGCGGCATCGGCGAGTACACGGCCGATCCGTCCTTGAGCGACGCCGAGATCGCCACCGTCGCGGCGTGGGTCGACGCCGGGGCCCCGCGCGGCAACCCGGCGGACGCGCCGCCTCCGCTCGACCTCGCCAGCCTCAACGAGTGGACCTACGGGGAGCCGGATCTGGTCGTCCGGATGAAGGAGGGCTTCCGCATCCCGGCCGAAGGCCCGGACTTCTACCCCTCCGAGATCGTCGACCCCGGCCTCACCGAGGACCGCTACGTCAAGTGGGTGCAGATCATCCCCGAGGCCTACTGCTGCGTGCACCACTCCCACGTCTACGTGAGCGTGCCGGAGACCACCGAGGACCTCGAGGAGTTCCGCCTCGGGATGGGGTCGAACACGGAGGAGATCGACCTCATCGAGTACGCCATGGGGAGCACCGGGCAGTACTACCCGGAGGGCACGGGCCGCAAGCTCCCGGCGGGAGGCCTGTTCCGCTTCGCGCCGCACTATCACCCGTGGGGCGTGGAGACGATCGACCGGCAGAAGGTGGGCATCAAGTTCTATCCCCCGGGCGAGGTGCCCGAGCTCATCGTCACCGCGCACCGCATCCGCACCGGCATCGGCCACGACTGGAAGCTGAACCGCGAGGCGGTCGAGGACCGGCTGCTGCGGGCCGGGTACGACCTCGACCTCCACGCCGACCGCATGCCGGCCGGCGCCCTCATCGACGACAACACCCTGAACGGGGTGGCCCTGCTGAGCATCCCGCCGCACAGCGTCGTCCGGCACGAGCGCTTCTGGCCGCTGCCGCAGGCCGCGCTCGTCCTCAGCTTCCAGCCCCACATGCACTTCCGGGGCAAGCGC
>JAPOWL010000667.1:0-9878 GCA_026707615.1 Acidobacteriota bacterium
ACTTCTGCTTGACCGGCCACAGCAGCCGGCGCGCCTTGTCGAGGTTCGCGTTGTCGGGCCAACTGTTGAGGGGCGCGAAGCGCTGCGTGCCGGAGGCGCCGCCGCCGCGGCCGTCGTGGATGCGGTAGGTGCCCGCGCTGTGCCACGCCATGCGGATGAAGAGCGGACCGTAGTGGCCGTAGTCGGCGGGCCACCAGTCCTGGGAGGTCGTCATCACCCCCTCGATGTCCCGCTTCACGGCGGCCAGGTCGAGCGAGGCGAACTCCGCCGGGTAGTCGAACGCCCTGCCCATCGGATCGGCGGCCGGGGAGTTCTGGTGGAGCACCTTCAGGTTCAACTGGTTCGGCCACCACTGCAGGTTCCCCGCCGCGCCCGCCGCCGTGTGTCCCAGCACCGGGCACTTGCCCCCGCTCTTGCTCTTGTCGTCAGCCGTGTCGTGCATTTCGTTCAGCCCTTTCTGTTCTTGCGAGTCTTGCCGGTCGTGTTGGCGCCGGCGGCCTGCGAGCGGCAGCCGGGGCAGCGTCCCCAGAAGATGACCTCGGCCTCCTGGATGTCGAAGCCGTGATCGTCGGCGGCGGCGAGACAAGGCGCCTCCCCCACCGCGCAGTCGACGTCGACCATGACGCCGCAGGTGCGGCACACGAGGTGATGGTGGTTGTCGCCGACCCGATCCTCGTACCGCGCGGGCGACCCGGCCGGCTGAATCCTGCGGGCCAGGCCCCGTTCGACCAGCGTTCCCAGCGTGTCGTACACCGCCTGCCGGGAGATCGATCCGATGCTCTCCCGCACGTCGTCCGCCAACTCGTCCGCCGTGGCGTGCGGGTGGGTCGCCATGGCCCGCAGGACGGCCAGCCGCTGGGCGGTCACCTGCAGGTCGTGCCGCCTCAGGAGCCGTTCCGCGTCCTCGGTCACCACCAGGAAGTCAAGCACCGATTCTGGACCCAGTCAAGTATCAGGCGGGATCGAATATCATCGCAGCGCCATGCCAGCGGCGGCGCCCCCCCCGCGGTCGAACGCCTCCCGGCGACGTGTCGGCCCGGCCCCCCATTCTTCGCCTGAAGGCTCCGATCAGGGTCCAGCCGACCCTCCCGGAGTCCGCGTCGTTCCACGGCGCAGACCGCTGGCGGGTCTCGTCTTCCTGTCCGGTGCGGCCAGCCTCGTCTACGAGGTGCTCTGGCTCAAGGAGCTGAGCCTGCTGTTCGGAAGCACCGCCTACGCCGCCTCGACGACGCTCGCCGTCTTCTTCCTCGGCCTGGCCGTCGGCGGCGCCGTCTTCGGGCGCTGGTCGCCGCACCTGCGCTCGCCGCTGCGCGCCTACGCCTGGATCGAACTGGCGATCGCGGCGGCGGCGGCGCTGTACTTCGTGCTGCTCGAGGTCTACTTCCAGCTCTACGGTCCGGTCTACGACGCGCTCGCCGACCGTCCCGCCGCCTTCAACGCGTTCCGGATCGCCCTGGCGACGCTGGTGCTCCTGCCCCCGGCCGCCCTGATGGGCGGCACGCTGCCGGTCCTGGGGCAATACCTGGTCCGCCGGCCCCACGAGCTGGGGCGTCACGGATCGCGGTTGTACGCGGTCAACACGATCGGTGCGGCCAGCGGCGCCTTCCTCGCCGGGTTCGTGCTGCCGCCCGTGCTCGGCTTCGACCGGGCCTACCTGCTGGCCATGGCAGCCAACATGGTGGTCGCGGCCGTCGCCTGGTGGTGGTCGCGGATCGACGCGGGCAGCGCCGCGATCGACGCGGGCAGCGCCGCGATCGACGCGGGCAGCGCCGCGATCGACGCGGGCAGCGCCGCGATCGACGCGGGCAGCGCCGCGATCGACGCGGGCAGCGCCGCGATCGACGCGGGCAGCGCCGCGATCGACGCGGGTAGCGCCGCGATCGACGCGGGTAGCGCCGCGATCGACGCGGGCGGTGCCGCGCGGATCGACGCGGGCGGTGCCGCGCCCGGCCTGGACGTCACCGCCGACCGACCTCGACTCGCCGAGGGGCGCAGCAGAGTCGCTCGCAGGCGCAGGCGGGCCGCGACCGCCCTCGGGGCGGCCGGTGCGGCCTCCCCCGCATGGGCGGTCTCCCCCGCGTGGCTCGCCGCGGTGGCCGTTCTCTCCGGCCTGTTCGCGCTCGGGCTCGAGGTGCTCTGGACGCGCATGTTCGCCCAGGTCCTGCAGAACTCGGTCTACACCTTCTCGACCATCCTCGTCGTGTTCCTGGCCGCGCTGGCCGCCGGCTCGGCCGTTGCGCACCGCCTCTGCCGCGTGCGGACGGCACCGGCGCAGGTGCTGTGGGCGCTCCTCACGCTGTCGGGGCTCGGCGTCGCGGCGACGCCCTTCGCCTTCCAGCGCCTGACGGCCGGGCTCAGCTCGCTGGCCACCGGTGACGCCTGGCTGGCCTACGTCGTCTCGATCTTCGCCAATGCGCTGCTGCTCCTGTTCGTGCCTGCCGCCCTGCTCGGCAGCGTCTTCCCCTACCTGCTGCGCGCCTCCGAGGGCTCCCCCGCGGCGCCGGGCGCCGTCATCGGACGTCTCGCGGCGCTCAACACGGCGGGCGGCGTCGTCGGCGCGCTCGCGGCCGGGTTCGTGCTGCTCGGGACGGTGGGCCTCTGGAACGGCATCCGGCTGATGGCCGCCGGCTACCTCCTGCTGGCGCTGGCGATCGCCTGGAGCGCCTGGGGCGATTCCCGACGAGAGCGTGGCGGCCGTGCGGACCCTGGATCGCGGCGACCGACCGGTCGCGCGCGGCTCGTGCCGGCCGCGGCCACGGTCGGCGCCCTGGCGCTCCTCGCCACGGCGCTCGACGCCTCGCGCCTGCCCCTGGTCGGCGTCGCCACGGAGCGCGGCGAAGCGCTGATCGCCACCTGGGAGGGACCCGACGGCGTGGTCGCGGTCACCGAGCGGGCCGGGAACCGGCGCCTGAAGATGAACAACTTCTACACGCTGGGCGGGACCGGCTCCATGGAGCAGGAGCAGAACCAGGCCCTGCTCCCGCTGATGACCCACCCGGACCCGCGCGCCGTCTTCCTGCTCGGCCTCGGCACCGGCATCACCGCGGGGACCGCCCTGCGGCACCCGGTCGAACGGCTCGTGGTCTGCGAGATCGCACCGGACGTGATCACGGCCGCCGCCGCGTACTTCAACGAACCGAGCGGCGGGCTCTTCTCCGACCCGCGGGCGTCGGTCCGCGCCTGCGACGCCCGCAACCACCTCCTGGGCACGGCCGAGCGCTACGACGTGATCCTCGCCGACCTGTTCGTCCCCTGGCGGGCCGGCGTCGGCAACCTCTACAGCCGCGAGCACTTCGCGGCCGCGCGCGAGCGGCTGGCGGACGGCGGGCTCTTCGTCCAGTGGTTCCCGCTCTTCCAGGTGTCGCGCCGCGAGTTCGACCTGGTGGCGCGCACGATGCTGGACGTCTTCGAGCAGGTGACGCTGTGGCGCGGCAGCTTCAGCGCGGCGTTCCCGTTCGCGGCCTTCGTCGGCGCGGCCCGGCCGACCATGCTCGACCCGGCGGTGATTGCGCGCAACGGCCTGCACCTGAGCGGGGGGGCGCCGCTCCCCGATGCCACCGCGCTCGCGGTGACGCTCCCCTTCTACGCCGGCAACCTGTCGGCGGCCGACGGGCTGATCCCGCCCGGCCCCATCAACACCGACGACCGGCCGCTCGTCGAGTACCTCGCGCCGGTGACCCAGCGCGAGGAGCGCGCGGGAACGACGGACTGGTTCCGTTCCAGCGAGCTGGCCGCGTTCTTCCGGCGCCTCGCAGAGCTGGCGCCGCCGGCGCGCGACCCGCACCTGGCGCTCCTGTCCGCCTCCGAACGGGACTTCGTGACGGCGGGGCTCAGCTACTACCAGGGCGCGGTGGCCCGCCGCCTCGGGCGTGACGCCGAGGCCGAGCGGCACTTCCGGGACTTCGCCGGGCGCATCCCCATCGCGTTCCGCCCGCCGCTCGACGAGGCGAGCGAGGAAGGCGACGTCGTCCCGTAGTCGTCGGCCGGGCAGGCGCGAGAGCGGCACACCTTGGCCGTGTGCGTGCGGACGCCCGATCTGGCGTCGGCAGATCACGCCGGCAGGCGAGCCGATGGTGACGCTGCGTCCCCGCCTCTACTCGTAGTCCGCGGCGGCCAGCGACAGGCGCACGACCTCGGCGTCGTTACGCGCGAACACATGGCGGTTCGCATACGCCGGGTGCGCCCACAGCACCGGACGATCAACATGTCTCCAGCGGCCGGAACCGCCGCCCCGGGTGCGGGTGGTGGGCGTCAGCAGGTGCGTCCGGTCGATCTCCTCGTAGCCGGCCGGCGAGAAGCGGGCGATCACGAGGTCGCCCGTCTCGACGGATATGAACGCGCGGTCCCCGTGCTGCACGAGGTGCGAGCTCGCCCAGCGGTCCTGGGGCACGAGCCGGTCGCTCGACCACAGCCGCTCGCCGGTCGTCGCGTCGACGCCGCGCAGCTCGCCGTAGCTGTTCAGCCCGTAGATCTCGTCGCCCAGCACGATCGGCGTCGACGTCATGGATCTCTGCACCGGGCGGTCGGTGCGGTTCGGGTTGGCCCCCGTCCACACCACGCGGGCGGCCGGGCGGTCGGTGTTGAGCGCCAGCATCAGGCCGCCGTTCTCCACTTGCGTGATGAGCAGGTAGCGCCCGCTACGGACCGGCGTGCCGATGGTCAGCCCGCTCGCGAGCGGGAAGTCGTGCTCCCACCAGGTGCGGCCGGTGGCCGGGTCGAGCGACGTGACCCCGGCCGGGTGCCAGACGATCAACTGCCGCACGCCCCCGGCGGTGGTCACGATCGGCGAGGAGTAGCCCGCTTCCGCGTTGGTATCGAGCGCGCGCCACGCCTCGGTGCCCGTCGCCTTGTCGAACGCCACCACCATGGCGTCGGGCTCGCCGCCGAGCAGCGTGATCAGGAGATCGTCCTCGACGAGGGGCGAGTGCGCGACGCCGTAGACCGGCACGGTGACGTCGTAGTCGGCCACGGTGTCGATCTGCCAAATCAGATCGCCCGTGGCGGTATCGAAGCACGACAGCATGCCCGCCGCCCCGAGGACGTAGACGCGGTCGCCGTCGACCGTCGGCGTGGCCCGGGGCCCGGTGGCGAACACCGGGACGATGTTGCGATAGGTGGCGGGCCATTCCCGCGTCCAAAGGACCGCTCCCGTCTCCTCGTCGAGCGCCACGAGCCGCTCGTGCCCGTCCATCGTGCGGGTACCCGCCGTCTCCCGGTAGTCGGGCACGAAGACGCGCCCGCCGGCAACGGCCGGCCCGGCGAAGCCCGCGCGCACGGGGGCGCGCCACTTGACGATGAGCCCGTCCTCGGCGAAGCGCTCGACGATCCCGGTCTCGTGCCACACCGCGGCCCGGTCGACGCCGCGCCACTGCGGCCAGTCCTCGGCGTCGAGCGAGCCGGTCAGGAAGCAGGCGACGGCGCAGGCGAGCGCGGCGATCCAACGGCAGAGCGAACGGTGGTCAGACATCAGCGACTCCCGGTTGTCCCGGCTCGACAGCGGCCGATTCCGCTTGGCCAGTGTAGGGCACGGGATCGGTCCTGTCGATCCTCCCGTGCCCGGGCGCGAGACGTATCGCAGCGGGGCAACCGGCCGACCGGTGGACAGCAACCTCTGCGGGCGCTGCATCACGGCCTCCAGTGCCCTGCGCATCGACGTGCGGACTCGCGTAGGATCGAGACGCAATTGCTGATGTCGAGTGCCATGTCTAGGAAGGCCGCACCGGACGTCGAACCCCCACCACCGGCCATCGGATTGGACGATCCCGCCCCGCTGTTCGATTGGCTGGAGCGCAACCACAGCCGAGTGCTGAGCTTCGCCCGCGTCCGGAAGTTCGAGGTGTGGGGAATCGTCGCGACGAGCGCGCTGGCCCGCACCGAACTGCACGACCGGCTCACCCTGACGGACTATACGGAGAGCGCGGCGGGGAGATTCGCCCGCGCCATCGGCGCGTCCGACCTCATCCACGGCGTGGCCCCGGTGGCCCCCGGCGAGGCCGGGCGGACAGCCAAGCTCCGTCGGGTTACGGCCTTCGACGAAATCGAAGCGACCGCCAGCGAGGTTTCGGAGCTGCTCGTGCGGAGCGAGGAGGACAGGGATACCCGCCTCACCATGAAGTACGTCATCGTCGAGCTGCTGCGAAACGTGATTCAACACAGCAACGACAAGCTGGGCGGGGTGGTAGCGGCCCAACGCATGGACAACCTGGACGCCCAAACCCTCCAGGTTGCGGTGGCGGACACCGGCGTGGGTATCTTCGACGCCCTGATCGACAAGCACGCCAAGCTCCGCGACAGTCGCGAGGCACTGGAGAAGGCGCTCTGGCCCCGCATCTCCGGCACCTTCGTGGAGGGGCTCTCCGGGTCGCGGCAGAACGCCGGACTCGGGCTCTTCTTCATATCCGAGATGGCGAAGCTGACCGGCGGCAGACTCCTGCTCGCCTCACGCGATGCGGCCTTGTTGCTCACCGCGGACCCGGAGGCCGGCGATGATCATGACATGCGCTTCCTGAAGCCTGATGGACTGGGTTATCCGGGCACACTTGTCGCTTTCGAGCTTCCTGCCGACTCCGTCGGCGACTACGACGATCTGATCGAGACGATCCAGAGGCGCGCCCGCGAGCGGACGCCCAAACGCGCACAGCACCACTGGATTCGCTACGAGGAGTCACCGAGCGACGCCGCTGCCTTCGTGGTCCGTTACGCTTCGGAGAACACCGAACGGGCCGAGGAGCTTGCCCGGGAACAATTGGAGCCGAGAATCTTCAAGAGGGAGCCGATTGTTCTGGACTTCGACGGAATCGACATCGTCACCCAGAGTCATCTTCACGCGCTGCTGTTCGGTGCCCTGCGCCTCGCATGGGCAAGACAGAGCTCCATCTACGTCGTCAATGCGAGCTCGTCCGTACGTAGCGCCATCGAACACCTCGAAGACTACGGGCTAGGGGGCTAGTTCTGCCCGTGCCCCACAACTCTCGCTGGATTTCGTGCAGTCACTTCGATACGGAGGCCCCGTCCTCGACGCCGGCCTCCTCGAGCAGCGTGGACAGGAGCACGCCGGTCCATTCGGCGCACTGGTCATGAACATGATCGCCTACGGCGAGCGTTCCCGTTTCGTGACCTCGGTTCGCATACCGCACCCGCCGGCGGCAGGGAGTCGCCCGATGCGTTCGGGCTCGTGTTCCACGTGGCGTATACTGCCGGCTGCGGCAGCTACCTGGCGGGCAACTTCGGGCTGCGAAGGAGAGACCCGTGGGTGCGAAACGACCTGATCGGCTCATGCCGCGCTGCACGGACGAGGTGGGCCAGGTGCAACCGTCGCCGTCCCAGGTCGCCGAGCGCTTCGAGGGGGCCCCGGATCCGACCTACAGCGTGCCGGGCCTCGACAACACGATCCAGCCGTGGCGGCACGCACCACAAACTCCCAGGAGTACAGCATGAGACTGTCAAGAAGCCAACGCGGCCGGATGTGGATTCCGCTCCTGTCGCTGTCGTTCTCGCTCGGCGTACCGGCGGCGGCGGTCGCGCAGGACGGTTCGGCGGGCGACCCGTCGCAATGGGTCATGCCGAACGCCAACTACGCGGGCTGGAACTACAGCGCGCTGGATCAGATCGACGTCGACAACGTCGGGCAGCTCACGATGGCGTGGACGATGCAGCTCGGCATCCACGATTCGTACGAAGCCTCGCCGCTCGTCATCGGCGACACGATGTACATCGTCACCCCGGAGCCGAACTACGTCTACGCGCTCGACCTCGCCCGCGACGGCGTCATCAAGTGGGAGTTCCGGCCCGAGATCCCCGATGCGGAGCTGACACGGAGGAGCGCCTGCTGCGGCGCGCAGACCCGCGGCCTCGGCTACGCCGACGGCCGGATCTACTACGCCACCCTCGACGGACAGGTGTTCGCGCTCGACGCGGAGACCGGAGAGCAGATCTGGCAGGCCGAGAACGCGAACGTCGCGTCCGGGGAAACGGTCCCCGGCATGCCGCTGGTGGTCGGCGACAAGGTCATCGTCGGCGTGGCCGGCGGCGAGCGGGGCGTCCGCGGCCACGTCACCGCCTACAATGTCGACGACGGCCGGTTCCGGTGGCGGTACTACAGCATGGGGCCGAACAACGAGGTGGGCATCGGGTCCCGCTTCGCCCCCTTCTATCCGGACGACCGGGTCCCGAACCCGGCGCTCGACACCTGGTCCGGCGACTCCTGGCGGCGCGGCGGCGGCGCCGTCTGGGGCTGGTTCACGTACGACGCGGAGCTCGGCCTGTTCTACTACGGCACGAGCAACTGCGCGCCGTGGAATCCGGACTACCGTCGCGAGTGGGGCGTGGTCGAGCTGGACGAGGACGGGGGCCTGACCGGCTACCGGAACAACTACTGCGCGTCCATCCTGGCCCGCGACGCCGACAGCGGAGAGCTGGTCTGGGCCTACAACATGACCCCCCAGGATCAGTGGGACCTGGACGAGCCCAACGTGAACCTCCTCGTCGACCTCGAGATCAACGGCGAGACGCGCAAGGCGCTGGTCCGCCCGGCGCGGAACGGCTACTTCTACGTGTTCGATCGCGCGACGGGCGAGATGCTTCTCGAGCCCTGGATGTTCGTCTACAACGACATCTTCGACGGCATCAACATGGAAACCGGCCGGCCGCGCTACGACATGACGAAGATGATGTTCACCGACGTCGAGGATCGACAGCGCTACGTGCCGGACGCCGACAACGTCGCCATCGGCTGGTGTCCCGGCATCGCCGCCCGGAACTGGCAGAACGACGCGTTCTCCCCGCGCACAGGCCTCGTGTACACCCCGACCTCGAACAGTTGCGACCGCCTGAGAATGGTCGAAGGCGAGTATGTGCCCGGGAACGAGTACACGCTCCGTGAACGCGGCGGCCGCGCGCCCGACCCGCCCAATGCGGAGGTCGTCAACGAGCTGCAGGCCAACGATCCGGTGGCGGGCGAGACCGTCTGGCGGATACAGTTCACGACCGCCAACAACGCGCCGGTCATGGCCACCGGCGGGGACCTGCTCTTCCAGGGCGGTCCGAACGAGGGTGTGGTGCGCGCGATCGATGCCCGGACCGGCGACATCGTCTGGTCGTTCCAGACCGGCACGGGCTTCCGAAACTCGCCGATCACCTACCTCGGGCCGGACGGCCGGCAGTATGTCGCCATCATCGGCAGCCAGCGCGCGGGGAGCGTGCAGGTCACCGGCGATACGGAGCCGGATGCGCCCGACCGCTTCCGGCGGGCCGGCAGCGCGCTCTACGTGTTCGCGCTCCCGCCGGCGCGCGACTGAGGCCGGGAGCCCGTGGCGAACGCCGCTCGAATGACAGCGGGGTTCTTGCCACGGGCTCCCATGTCGCAGGCGTATCTTTACCTGAGGCGCCTCGCGGGGAGGCGCGGGAGGTGTCCCCATGCTAGGTCGACGCGGGTTCAACACGCTGCTCGCGGGGGCGGCCGGCTGGGCCGTCGCGGGGCCGCTCGGCACGGCCGCCACGCAGGCGCAATCGCGGTCGCGAGGCGCCGTCTATGCCAGCCTGGGCGCCCGGCTCTACCGGATTCGCCGCGACGGCGATTCCCTGGTGCGGGAACCTCGCCCGCTGATCCTTCCCGCGCAGGTGCAGGAGGGGTGGCAGCATCCGTCGGGCCGGTACTTCTACATCGCCAGCAGCGACCAGCGCACGTCGACCGCCCGCGTGCGGCATCACTACCTGAACGCGTTCCGGGTGGATTCGTCGGGCGATCTCCAACCGCTCGGCGGGGCCGTGGAGCTGCCGCACCGGCCCATCTTCATCACCGTCGATCAGCGCGGCGAGTACGTGCTGTCGGCGTACAGCTTTCCGAGCTCCCTCTCGGTGCACCGGCTGAACGCCGACGG
>JAPOWL010000667.1:10149-12915 GCA_026707615.1 Acidobacteriota bacterium
GTCGATCTGGAGACGCAGAACCTGCTGCACACCTACGCCATCCGGTCGGACGACACGCTTTCGGAGGAACCCGTGTTCGTCAGCACCACGCTGGCCGCGCCGGAGGCCTATCGCGGCGGTCAGACCACGTCGTCGATCCGCATGCACCCGACCAACGGCCGGACGCTGTACGTCGCCAACCGGGGCCGCGGAACGGAGATCTTTCGGGGCGAGCCGGTGTCGAACGGCACCGAGAACACCATCTCGGTGTTCTCCGTCGATGCCGGCACCGGCGAGCCGACCCTGGTGCAGACGATCGACACCCACAGCATCGCCGTCAGGACGATGGCGTTCCAGCCAGACGGCCGGTCGATGGTCGCCGCGAGCCCGGAGCCCGGACAGACCCGCGTCCAGGGGCGTCTGGAGACCGTGCCGGCCATGCTGACGCTGTACGACATCGAAGCGGACGGCCGGCTGGCGTTCCGGTCCACGCTGCCGGTCGACACGCGGGGCGAGGCGATGTTCTGGTCCGGGATCGTCCGCTATTGAGATGGAGACGCCAAGACCGGGTCGCCTGGTCCCCCAGCCTTCGGAACCACTGATTCGGCCCGGCGCCCTTGGAGAAGGCCCCACATCCGGCCCCACGGGGCATGCTAGGATCTTCAAGCTGCTGCCTTCTGGGGCACGTTCGTTTCGCTTGGCCGTTGCCGCTGGCAGCACTTCGAGGGATCCTCGTAAGTTATTGATTCCACAACCGTGTGGGCCGCTAGCTCAACTGGTAGAGCAGCAGACTCTTAATCCATTCACGCCGCAGACCGAATCCCAGAAAACCCCGGATTTATTGGTCAATCCGCCGCCAGAACAGGTCCCACCGGGTCAGAAAACGGCTGGCAGTACGGCTGGCAGCACATTTGCGTTGCTGCCAGATTGGGGAGCTCATGTACGACGCGTCGAGTGCCCCAATGTACCGCCCGCCCCAGACCCTGTGTCGGGCGACAGCGAAAACTGACCCCCTGGCGACACTGAAAACTGACCCCCCTGGACCAAGGGAGGAGTCAGCAGATGAAGCGATGCGAGGATGTCGGCCCGTGGGCGGGGAGGCCACGGGCACAGATGAGGAAGTCAGACGAGGTGGAGGCGATGCTGCACCTGCGGGCACTCGGCTGGGGGCTGAGGCGCATCGCGAGGGAGTTCGGGTGCAGCAAGAACACGGTGAAGCGCTACGTCGCGGCCGACGGCTGGATGACGTACAGCCGGCGGGCCGGCGGCGGCAAGCTCGAGGATCAGGAGACGTGGCTGAAGGAGCGCTTCTTCCAGCACGGCGGCAATGCCGAGGTGGTGCGACAGGACCTGGTGCGGGAGCAGGGGATCGACGTGAGTCTTCGCACGGTCGAGCGGGCGGTGGCGCCGTTCCGGCGGCTGCTGACCGCCGAGGCGAAGGCGACGGTGCGGTTCGAGACCCCTCCAGGCCGTCAGCTCCAGGTTGACTTCGGCCAGCGGCGGGTGCCGATTGCCGACGAGCGGGTGCGCGTCTACTTGTTCGTGGCGACGCTGGGCTACTCGCGGCGCTGCTACGTGGCGACGTTCAGACACGAGCGGCAGTCGTCGTGGTTCCGCGGCCTGGAGGGCGCGTTCCATCACTTCGGCGGCGTGACCCGGGAGGTGCTCCTCGACAACCCGCGACCGCTGGTGGTCGATCACGACATGATGGACGCGCATCTGGAGTGGTGGCAACGGGAGATCGCCGACCGGCGACGCCACGGCACCACCGGTGAAGTCCCTCTCGAACGCTTCGCCCGGGAAGCGAAGTGCCTGCGCCCCTGTGCGGGCCGGCCGGCGTTCGGGCAGTTGCGTGATCTGACCCGGACGGTCCACGCCGACTGCGCGGTGGTGGTCGACACCAACACCTACTCGGTGCCGTGGCGGCTGATCGGCGAGCGGGTGCGGGTGGTGGTCAGCGGCGGCCGGGTACGCGTTCACCACGGCCCGAGGGTTGTCGCCGAGCACGTCGAGCACGAGGGACGCCACGCGCGGGTCACCGACCGGGCCCACCTGGTCGGCGTCGTCGGCGGCCCACGCCCGGCCGAGACCGCGGCGGCCCGGCCGAAACCGGAGCTGCTGCGTCCGCTCGACGAGTACGCGGCCGTCGCCGGGGGGAGGTTCTGATGGCCGTAGACCATGAGACGCTTCTCGGCTGGTTGACGCGGCTGCAGCTGACCGCGATCCGGGACCAGCTCGACAACCTGCTCGACGAGGCGGCGGAGAAGAAGCTGACGTTGCGGGAGGCGCTGGCGATGCTCGTCGAGCGGGAGGTCTCGCGCAAGGACGAGCGGCGCATCGAGATGGCGCTGAAGATCGCGCGCTTCCCGATGGTGCGCGAGCTCGCCGACTTCGACTTCAAGGCGCAGCCCAGCGTCGACCGGCGCCAGGTGCGGGAGCTGGCGACGTCGCGGTGGGTGGCGCACGGCGACGCGCTCCTGGTGCTCGGCCCGCCGGGGGTCGGGAAGACGCATCTCGCGATCGCGCTCGGGCGCGAGGCGATCCGGCAGAGCTACTCGACCTTGTTCACGACGGCCCAGGCGCTGATGGCGGCGCTGGTGAAGGCGAACAGCGAGGGGCGGCTGGAGGACCGCCTGACCTTCTACGCCAAGCCGCGTTTATTGGTCTGCGACGAACTGGGGTACCTCCCTTTCGAGGCGCATGCCGCGCACCTGTTCTTCCAGCTCGTCTCGAGGCGCTACGAGCGCGGGAGCATCCTGATCACGTCGAACCGCTCGGTCGGCGAAT
>JAPOWL010000102.1 GCA_026707615.1 Acidobacteriota bacterium
CACCGGTCTCCGCCGCGGCGGGCGAGGCGCCGCCGGCGGTGGGCGAGGACCGCGAGATTCGTTTAACATACCGCGAACTTGCGGCCCTGGTGGAAGACGCCGTGAGGCGGTTGCGTCCGGGCGCGGAGGGACAGTCAGATGGGTGAGGCGTTGGGCATGGTCGAGACCAAGGGCCTGGTCGCGATGATCGAGGCGTCGGACGCCATGGTCAAGGCCGCGAACGTCACGCTGGTGGGATGGGAGAAGATCGGCGCCGGCTACGTGACCGCCATCGTCCGCGGCGACGTGGCGGCCGTCAAGGCGGCGACCGACGCCGGTGCCTCCGCCGCGCGGCGCGTCGGCGAGCTGGTTTCGGTCCACGTCATCCCGCGTCCCCACGCCAACCTCGAGGACGCCCTGCCGATCGGGAAGGCCGGCAGCTAGGGGAGCCTGAGAGCCCGCCGTGATCCTCGCCCGGATCGTGGGCACCGTCGTCGCCACGCGCAAGGACGAGCGGCTGGTGAGCCACAAGCTGCTGGTCGCGCAACCCATCGATCCGCAGGGCGCCGATTCCGGGCGGCCGCTCGTCGCCATCGACACGGTGGACGCGGGCATCGGCGACACGGTGCTGGTCGTGACCGGCAGCTCGGCGCGGATGGCCGCGGAGCTGCACGAGACACCGGTCGACGCGGCCGTGGTCGGCGTCGTCGACTCGATCGACCTCGCATCCCGTTGAGGCGCCCGATGCAGCTCGCGCGCGTGGTCGGAGACGTGGTCGCCACCCGGAAGCACGGAGCGCTCCGGGGCCCGGCCCTGCTGCTCGTCCAGCCGATCGACGGGGCGGGCGTGGACCAGGGCTCGCCGTTGGCGGCCGTGGACGCCGCGCAGGCGGGCGTCGGCGATCGGGTGCTGCTGGTCATGGAGGCGCGCGCCGCCGCCACCGCCCTCCGCCGTCGCGCCGCGCCCGTCGAAGCCGCTATTGTCGGCGTCGTCGACCACGTCCATCTCGTCGCGCCTCCCGCGGGTGGCGAAGCATGAGCGCGGCCGACGTCCGGGCGGCCGTCGACGAAGCCATTCGACGCCACCTCGAGGCCCGGTCGGCCGCACCGCGCCCCGGTCCGGATCCGGCGCCCGGCACCACGCCCCAGGAACATCCGAGCCACGCCCGCTTCGCCGTGCCGGATGGATCGGCGGCGGGCGGACGCTGCGTGATCGAGCCGGCCGTGGCGTGCGTCCACAGCGGGCACTGCCGGACGCAGGGCTACTGAAGCTCCCGCTCCATGGCCTCCGCTCCGTCCCGACCTCCCGCCGTCGGCGCCGTCATGCGCCGGCTGCGGCGCGCCATCGTGCGCATGGAGGTGCCGGCCGTCGAGAAGCTCGCGGAAGAGCAGAAGCGGGACCCGTTCCAGGTGCTGATCGCCACGCTGCTGTCGGCGCAGACGAAGGACGCGGTCACGCACGAGGCGTCCGTCCGCCTGTTCCGGAGGGCCGCCACGCCGCAGGCCATGGCTCGCCTCCGGACCGGGACGATCGAGCGGTTGATCTACCCGGTGAGCTTCTACCGCAACAAGGCGCGGCACGTCCGCGAGACCTGCCGGCAGCTCGTGGACCGCTTCGGAGGCGAGGTCCCCGCGACCATGGCCGACCTGCTGACCCTGCCGGGCGTCGGTCGCAAGACGGCGAACCTGACGCTCATCGTGGCGCACCGGAGCGCATCGAACATCTGCGTCGACACGCACGTGCACCGCATCGCGAACCGACTCGGCTGGGTGGCGACCCGAACGCCGGAACAGACCGAGACGGCGCTCTACGAGGCGGCCCCCCGCCAATGGTGGGCGACCATCAACCTCTACCTCGTGACCTGGGGCCAGAACGTCTGCCGGCCGGTCTACCCGCGGTGCCACGCGTGCGCGGTGAGCAGCCTGTGCCCGCGCCTCGGCGTCGACCGCCCCGCCCGGGAGTAGCCCGCTCGTCGCCACCGCGCTTCGCCCGCAACTGCGCGACGCCGGGTCGCGGCAGGGGCCGCCCCACCCGTCGCAGGCTCCGTGCCCGGCTCCGGCACGGACCGGGCACAGCCTGGTTCATCGGCCCAGGGGCAGCGTCCCCTCGGTCGCTTCCTGGTTGACGATCGGCGCCAGCTCCGGGTAGAGGTTCACCATCTCCGCGCGGTAGACGCCGGCCGGCGTCTGGCCGAGCTGGTGCGCGAGCGAGGCCGCATTGGCCACCGATTTCGCCCCGAAGTGGTTGTTGGTGTAGAGGTAGAGCCGCTGCACGATGCGGCTGGCCGCCTCGGCCGTGCGCGCAAGGGGACGGAGCTCCGCCGCGGAGTAGTGGTAGTTGTAGCGGTCCTCGGCGCGCTCGTGCCGCCACCATTGCTTCGCGTTCCGCCCGTGCAGGCGCATGTAGTAGAAGCTCTCGACGTTGGGCAGGTGGTTCTGGGCGATGGAGAACCGGAACTTCGGCTCGTCGATCTGCACCCAGGCGGCCCCGAGGCCGTTCAGCAGGCGCAGGGTGGAGGCCACGTCGTCGCTCCAGCTCCGGTGGCGCAGCTCCACGGCCACGGCGCAGTCCGAGAGCGCCTCCACGAGCCAGGCCAGGTGGTCGTGCGCCGCGGGTCCGTTCTGGAAGCTCGCGGGGAACTGGGCCAGCAGCGCCCCGAGACGGCCCGCGCGGTGCAGGGGATCGATCGCCTCGCGGAACTCTTCCACGTCGCTCCGGTCGACGGTCGTGTCGGCGCTTCCCGTCGCGGCGGCGAACAGGCGCGGGTGCGTGAACTTCTGGTAGAGCTTCAGCGAGAACTCGAAGCCGGGCGGCGTCCGGCGCACCCACGATTCCGTGACCGACGGCTTGGGGACGCCGTAGAACGTCGAGTTCACCTCGACCGTGTCGAAGTGCTCGCTGTACCAGGTCAGCTCGTCGAACCCGGCGTGCCGGTGGCGGCGCCCGGCGGGCGGGTAGAAGACGCCGTTCCACGTTCCGGCGCCCGACGGGTAGTGCCAGCCGCTCGTTCCGATTCGGATGCGCCCTTCGCCCATGGAGCATTCTGGCACGGTGCCCGACGCTCCGGCCGCGCCGCGGGTGGTGGCTACAATAGAGGGCGGCGCAGGATGCTGACCGTCAACGAGATCTTCTATTCCATCCAGGGCGAGTCGAGCCACGCGGGCCGCCCGTGCGTCTTCGTCCGGTTGACGGCGTGCGACCTGCGCTGCCGCTGGTGCGACACGCCGTACGCGTTTCACGAGGGCGAGCCGGCGTCTCTCGACGACGTCTGTGCCGCCGTCGAGTCCTACCGCTGCCCGCTGGTGGAGATCACGGGCGGCGAGCCGCTCCTTCAGCGGGACGTCTATCCCCTCATGCGCCGGCTCCTCGACGCGGGCAAGACCGTGCTGCTGGAGACCGGCGGGCACATCGACATCTCGGACGTGCCGGGCGCCGTCGTGAAGGTGGTCGACGTCAAGTGTCCCGGGAGCGGGGAGGCGTCGCGCAACGACTGGGCCAACCTCGACCGTCTCGCCGGGCACGACGAGGTGAAGTTCGTCATCCGCGACCGCACCGACTACGAGTTCGCGCGGGATGCCGTCTCCCGGTACCGGATCGCCGGCCGCTGCGCGGGGGTGCTCTTCTCCCCGGTCCACGGCGTCCTCGATCCCGCGGAGCTCGCCGGCTGGATCCTGCACGACCGGGTGCCGGCGCGCGTCCAGGTCCAGCTCCACAAGTACGTCTGGGGTCCCGAGGCGCGCGGGGTCTAGGAGCTTGCGCCGCAGAATGCAACGCAGGGGAGTTCCGTGGCGCAAGCTCCTGAGCTGGTGGGGCAGGGGCCGAACACGGAGCCCGCGACGGGTTTGGCGGCGCTAGCCGGGGGCGGAGCGATGCCCGGGCCGGTATCCGCCCCCGCGGTCGTCCTCCTGAGCGGGGGCCTCGACTCGTTCACGGCCGCCGCCGTCGCGCAGGCCGAGGGCGCTGCGCTCCATGCTCTCACGGTGCGGTACGGTCAGGTCCACGGGTGCGAGATCGAGGCGGCGCGGCGCGTGGCGCGGGCGCTGGGCGTCGTCGAGCACCTCGAGCTCGACATCGACCTCGCCGCGATGGGAGGGTCGTCGCTGACCGGCGGCGGCGCGGTGCCGAAGGACCGCCCACTCGATGCGGACGCCATTCCCTCCACCTACGTCCCGGCGCGGAACACGGTGCTGCTGTCGCTGGCGCTCGCGTGGGCCGAGGCGATCGGGGCGCGCGAGATCGTCATCGGCGTCAACGCGCTCGACTACTCCGGCTATCCCGACTGCCGACCCGAGTACCTCGAGGCGTTCGAGCGCCTCGCGGCGCTGGCCACCCGGGCGGGCGTCGAGGGCGCGCGCTTCCGGGTCCGCAGGCCGCTGATCGCAATGACGAAGGCCGACATCATCCGTCGCGGAGGTGCCCTGGGGCTCGACTACGGGCTGACGCACAGTTGCTACGATCCGCGGCCAGGCGGCCGCCCGTGCCTGCGGTGCGACAGTTGCCGCCTGCGGGCCCGAGGGTTCGCGGAGGCGGGTGTCCGGGATCCGCTCGTCGCCGAAGAAGGAGGGGGAGAGGGCTGATGCGAGGCGACGGCGAAGGGACCCCGACGGTGCGCCTGACCCTGCTGACGCGCGCCGGCTGCCACCTCTGCGACGACATGAAGGCCGTTGCCGCCGCCGCGGGGAGGACGCGTCCCCTGCTGCTCGAGGAGGTCGACATCGCCGCGGACCGGGGGCTCGAGCGCCGCTTCGCGACCGAGATCCCCGTGCTCATGCGCGGTGACACGGTGCTGGCGCGAGGCCGCACCACGCTGGCCGCGCTGCTCGATCGGTTGCGGCGGACCGACCCCGCCTGACCGGACGAGGGCCGTTCGATCGCCCCGTTACTTGGCCGTGACGACGAAGTGCGCGCGCCGGTTCTGCGACCAGCAGCTTTCCTCGCTCTGCGCGCAGAAGGGAGACTCCTCTCCCCGGCTGACGGTCGCGATCCGGCTGGGCTCGATGCCCAGGCTGATCAGGTAGTCCCGCGCCGAGGTCGAGCGCGAGTCGCCCAGAGCGAGGTTGTACTCGTTGGTGCCGCGCTCGTCGCAATGCCCCTCGATGCGCACCCGTGTCGAAGGCCACTGGCGCAGCCAGTTGGCGTTCTGGGCCAGGATGCCCTGGGCCTGCGGGAGCACCTCCGACTCGTCGTAGTTGAAGAAGACCGGCGCCAGCGGCGCGGTCTCGTTCAGCTCCTCGAGCGACATCCGCTCGAAGATCTCCTCGGGAGTGAGGGGGGCCGGCGGCGGCGGAGGCGGTGGCGGAGGCGGCGGAGGCGGTGGGGGAGGCGGCGGCGGTGCCGGCTCCTCGACGACCGGCGGCGGCTCGGGCGGCGGGTTGTCGGCGCAGGCCGCGCCCGCGATCGCCACCGCGACACCGAGAACGAGGAACCTCGAGGATCGCCACTGAGACTTCATGGTTCGCTCCCGCCTCCGGTCGGATGAGAATGAACGAACGGAATGTAGCGAGAATGGGCGAATGGTGTCAATTCGCCGGCTGAAGGCCGTTTCCGCCGCCGGGGGGCGGGCTTCCGAGTCCCCGGGGCGGAATCAGGCCTCCCAGTCGGAGTCGTCCTCCTCGGAGCCGTCCGGTTCGTGGTCCACGTCGGCGTCGTCCGGCTCGTCGGCCCCGAGGTCCTCGTCCTCGTCGTCGCCGGCCGGGATCAGCTCTACCGGCAACACCGTCGACACCTCGAGGTTGACGCCGCACTCCTGGCAGCTCAGCTCGTCTCCCTGCTCGACATCGAACTCGTCGACGTCGATCTCGACGTCGCAGGAGGGGCAGACAGCCATGGGCGAAGGGGGCGGATTATAGGCCGGACGCCGGCTGCCCCGCAACGGACGGGTCGCCTGGCGCCGATAAGCTGCGCGATGCCCCCGGCAGGGATGATCCGCAAGACCGTGGTCGTGGCCGACGCCGCGGCGGAGATCCGCGAGCGCTTCGCCGAGGCCCTGCAGCAGGCGGGGCATCGCGCCGTGGCGGTCGAGCGGGCGCCGGAGCTGCTGCGGCGGATCGGAGACGGAGATCCGGACCTCGTGATCCTCGGCCTGCACCTGGCCGAGTCGTCCGGCATCGACCTCGTGCGGTCGATTCGCGAGCTCGACGCGGGGAGCGCCGTGCCCATCCTCGTCCTCAGCGGGTCCGTCGGCTCGGCGACGGAGGTGCGCGACCTGACGGACCTCGGTGTGGCCGGCTACGTGAACGAGCACAGCGTCGCCGCGCAGATCATGCCGTCGCTGGCTCCGCACCTCTTCCCGGACCGCTTCAACCGGCGCACCAGCACGCGCGTCTCGCTCGCCATCCCGGTCGCCTGTCGCCGCGGAGACGCCATCGCGTCCGCGACGGCGCTGAATCTCAGCAAGGTTGGCCTCGGCCTTCGCACCATGAGTCCCCTGGAGGCGGGGACCGAGGTGCGCGTGCAGTTCCGGCTGCCGAGGACGGAGCGCGACATCGAGGCGACGGCGCGCGTGGCCTGGAGCGACGGGCGCGCGGGCATGGGCCTCGAGTTCCAGGACGTCGCGTCCGGCGACCTGGCCGCGATCGAGGAATTCGTCGACCGCCGCGCGGCCAGCCGGGAGGGACGGCGGCCGGCCGGGGCCGGTTGACACCGCTCTCGGCCCCACGTAAGCTCCGGTTGGCGTTCTGTACGGCGTCCACGGCCAACGACGACGGACCGAACAGAGCGTCAGCCTTCCCCGCGAGAACCCAAACGGGCTGTGTTGGAGCGTTGCGGTGATTGAGGTACAGAACGTCACCAAGCGGTACGGGCCGACCGTCGCCGTCGATGATGTCTCGTTCCGTGTCGAGCCGGGTCAGATCCTCGGTTTCCTGGGCCCCAACGGCGCGGGCAAGACGACGACCATGCGGGTGCTGACCGGCTACATGCCCCCGACCGACGGCAAGGCAATCGTCGCCGGATTCGACGTCTTCGAGGAGCCGGTCGAGGCCAAGCGACAGACCGGGTACCTGCCCGAGGCGCCGCCCCTGTACCCCGACATGACCGTCCGCGAATACCTGACGTTCGTGGCGCGCATCAACGGCATCTCCGCCGCCGACCGTCCGGCCAGCGTCGACATCGCGATGGGCCGCACCAGCGTCGCCGACGTGGCCGACCGGCACTGCGGCAAGCTGTCGAAGGGCTACCGCCAGCGCGTGGGGCTCGCCCAGGCGATCCTGCACAACCCGAGCGTGCTGATCCTGGACGAGCCGACGGCGGGCCTCGATCCCAAGCAGATCATCGAGACGCGGAAGCTGATCAAGGAGCTCGCCGGCGACCATACGATCATTCTGAGCACGCACATCCTGCCCGAGGTGTCGCAGACGTGCGAGCGGGTCGTGATCATCAACAAGGGGCGCGTGGTCGCCGAGGACACGCCCGACAACCTGACCGGCCGGCTCCACGGGTCGGCGACGATCCACCTGCAGATGGACACTGCCGGCGCGGATCCCACCGCGGCCCTGATGCGTGTCCCCGGTGTGACCGGCGTAACGCTCGGCGAGGCCGGCAGCGACGGCCGCAGCGTCGAGGTGCACAGCGCCGAGGGCGCCGATGTCCGGCGCGAGGTGGCCGGGGCCGTCGTCACGGAGGGCTGGGGCCTGCTCGAGATGCGCCGCGCCCGGCTCAGCCTCGAGGAGATCTTCCTGCAGCTCACGACGACGGAGGAAGAGGAGGCCGTGGTCGAAGAGGCGGCCGTCGGGACGGAGGCCGATGCGGACCCTGTCGAGTCGGGCGACTCCGCCGAGTCGGGCGACTCCGGCGACTCCGACGGCGCCGGCCCGCAGACCCGCGGTTCGGGCGATCCACCCGCCTCCTGAGTCGACCACGACACCCCTTGCAACGTCTCAAGCGATAACGGAGCGGCCACATGCGCAACATCGTCGCCATCGCCGACAAGGAGCTGCGGTCCTACTTCGTGTCCCCCATCGCCTACGTGGTGGTCGGGCTGTTCGCGCTCCTCTTCGGCTACTTCTTCGTCGCCAGCCTCAGCGTCATGGTGCGCTTCAGCATGCAGGCGGGGATGTTCGGGATGGGCGGGCCACAGAGCATCAACATCAACGAGTTCATGCTGCGGCCGCTGCTCTCGAACACCGCCATCGTCCTGCTGTTCTTCCTCCCCTTCCTGACCGCGCGCACCTACGCGGAGGAGAAGAAGTCGGGGACGATCGAGCTGCTGCTCACCTCGCCGCTGAGCGACCTCGAGATCATCCTCGGCAAGTTCCTCGGCGTCCTGACGCTGTTCGTGCTGATGCTCGCGGTGACCGCGCTGCACATGGTCATCCTCTTCTGGTACGGGGAGCCCGAGCTGGGCCCCATGCTGAGCGGCTACCTGGGGCTGCTGCTGATGGGCGCCTCGTTCATCTCGGTCGGCCTGCTCGTCTCGAGCGCCACCCGCAACCAGATCGTGGCCGGCGTGGTCACGTTCGCCGTGCTGCTGCTCTTCTGGATCCTGAGCTGGATGGCCGACTCGGTCGGCCCGACTACTCAGGCCGTGTTGTCCTACCTGTCGATCCTCGAGCACTTCGACGACTTCTCGAAGGGCGTGATCGACACCAGGCACGTCGCCTACTACGTGAGCTTCGTCGCCTTCGGGCTGTTCCTGACCGCCAAGGCGGTGGACACCGAGCGGTGGCGCGGATAGGGATGCCGATGGTCGCGAACCTGTTGCACTGGTCCGGGTGGGCCGGCGTCGGGCTGGTCGTTGCCGCGGTGGTGACGCGCTTCGCCGCGCCCGAACAGCAAGGGCTGTCGTGGTGGCTCTCGGTGGCGGGCATCGTGCTGCTGGCCGCCCACACGGCGGGCCAGTGGCGGCAGATCGCCACGTTCGCCCGCCGCCGCCAGACGCGGTACGGCGCCGTTGCGACGTCGGGCATCGTGCTCGCGCTCGGCATCGTCGTCGCCGTCAACTACATCCTCTCCCGCCAGAACGTGCGCTGGGACCTCACGGCGGGCGGGCAGTACTCCCTGTCGGACCAGACGCGGCGCGTGCTGGAGTCCCTGGAATCGCCCATCAGCGTGCTGGTCTTCGCCCGCCCGGAGGAGTTTCCGCGCTTCCGCGACCGTCTCGGCGAGTACGAGTACGTCTCGTCGCAGGTGACGGTGGAGTACGTGGACATCGACGGCGATCCGGTCCGCGCCCGGCAGTACGACGTGCAGTCCTACGGCACGATCGTCTTCGAGTTCGAGGATCGGATCGAGCGCGTGGTCTCCAGCTCCGAGCAGGAGCTGACGAACGGGCTGATCAAGGCCGTCGAGGGGGAGGAGCGGACGGTCTACTTCGTGCAAGGCCACGGCGAGCGGGATCCGGCCAGCAGCGAGCGCGAAGGGTACAGCGCGCTGGTCGAGGCGCTCGAGCGGGACAATCTGGGCGTGGAGACGGTCGTCCTGGCGCAGACCGGCGCCGTGCCCGCCGACGCGACCGTGCTCGTGATCGCCGGCCCGGAGACCGACGTCCTCCCGGCCGAGGCCGATCTGCTCCGGGAGTGGCTGGACGGCGGCGGGAAGCTGCTCCTCCTGCTCGATCCGCCGGAGACCGCCGACGAGCCGGGCGCGCCCAACCTGGTCGCCCTCGCCGCCGACTGGGGGATGGAGATCGGCACGGACGTCGTGGTCGACGCCAGCGGCGTCGGGCAGTTGCTGGGCACCGACGCCTCCGTGCCGGTGGCCGCCTCCTACCCGCCCCACGCCATCACGGACCGCTTCAACCTGTTGACCGCGTTTCCTCTCGCGCGCTCCGTCCGGCCCGTGGCGGGGGGCGTCGAGGGCCGGATCGCGCAGACCTTCGTCGAGACCAGCCCGCGAAGCTGGGCCGAGCGCGATCTGAGCGAGCTGGCGGGGGGTGAGGTGGCGCTCGACGAGGCGGCCGGCGACGTTCCCGGCCCCGTCCCGATCGCCGCCGCGGTGTCCCTGATCGTCGACGTGCCGGCGGATGGCGACGAGGGCGGAGCGGGGGCCGACGCCGGCGGAGAGCCCGCGAACGCCGGGGACGGAGAGTCGGCGGAGGGGGGCGACGGGTCCGAGTCCGGGCCGGACGCCGGCACGGTCGAGGCGCGACTGGCCGTATTCGGCGATTCGGACTTCGCCGCGAACGGCGCCGTCGGCATCCAGGGCAACAGCGACCTCGCGTTGAATGCGCTCAACTGGCTGGCCGAGCAGGAGAGCCTCATCGCCATCCGCCCGCGGGAGCCCGAGGACCGGCGCATCACCCTGACCGCGGACCAGCAGATGCGAATCAACTGGCTCGCGCTGCTGATGATCCCGGGGGCGATCCTCGGGGTCGGCGTGTACACCTGGTGGAACCGGCGGCAGCAGTGACCGGCCGGGAGTCCGCGCCGCAGAGCGTGCGCTGCATGAGGCCTGTGCCCGCCGAGACTCCCGACGCGCCCGACAGGACGCGCGAGCGGCCGGGCCGACGCGCGGAGGCCCTTCGACGATGATGCGGGGAACGCGGTCGACGCTCGTCCTCCTGGTGCTGTTCCTCCTGCTCGGCGGCTACGCCTGGTTCATCGAGTCCGAGCGGCCGCCCGCCTCCGAGGCCGACGCCGACGAGCCGGTCTTCGAGGTCGAGGCGGACGCCATCGTCGAGCTCGAGGTCACCGCGGAGAACGGCGACGTCACCCGGCTCGAGCGGGCGGCGGGCAGCCGCTCGTGGACCATGCGGGCGCCGGTGGAGGTGGCGGCCGACGACAACCGGGCCACCGCCATCGCCAGCGCGCTCGAGTCGCTGGACGTGCAGCGGGTGGTCACGGCGGAGCCGGCAGACCTCGGGCCGTACGGCCTGGCCGAGCCGGTGGTCGACGTCGCCTTCCGCACCGACGGCGACGCCGCCGTCCGCCGCCTCCTGATCGGCGAGACGACGCCGGCCGGCGGGAACCGCTACGCGCGCACCGAGGGCGATGCCCGCGTCTTCCTCATCGAGGGGTTTCGCGAGTCGACCTTCAACCGGACCACGTTCGACCTGCGCGATCGTTCCATCCTCGAGTTCGAGGGACCGGACGTCGACGGCCTGGTCGTTTCCGGTGCGGCGGGCACCACCCGCTTCCGCAAGGCGGACAACGCCTGGCGGATGACGGAGCCGTGGGAGGTGCGCGCCGACTTCGGGTTGGTGGAGGGCCTGGTCGGGCGGCTCGGCTCGACGGAGATGCGCTCCATCGAGATCGACGCGGTCGCGGCGGACGGTGCGGACCTCGAGCCGTTCGGTCTCGTCGAGGCGCTCGTCCGGGCCACGATCCGGATGGGGAGCGCCAGCGCGGAGCTGCACGTGGGGGCGGAGGCGCCGGACGGGACGGTCTTCGCCCGCGATGCATCCCGCGACCTCGTCTTCACGATCGAGAGCGCGCTCGCGACGGACCTCCAGCGGGGCGCGGAAGCGTATCGGCAGAGGGACCTCTTCGCGTTCCGGCCGTTCAACGCCAGGCGTCTCTCGATCGAGCGCGACGGCGTCACGACGGTGTTCGAGAAGGCGGAGGGGGACGACGGGGACGCGTGGCGGCGCATCGAACCCGAGCCCGCGGACGTGGACCGCGCCGCCGTCGACGACCTGCTCACGAAGCTCTCCGGCCTGCGCGCGGAGTCGTTCACGGACACGCGGGCCGAGACCGGCCTCGATGCACCCCTGGCGACCGTCGTCGTCGCATACGGCGACGCGGACGAGGAGGAACGCATCCTCATCGGCCGTGCGGGGGACGGCAGCTACGGTGCCCACGGCGACGAGCCGGGGGCCGGCGTGCTCGATGCCTCCGCGGTCGACGAGGCACTCGAGGCGCTCGACGCGCTCGGGCCGATCGACGCGGCCCCCTGAGCGAATCGTCGCGAGCCCCGGCCCTGGCCGCGCATCCCGGCCGGCGCACCGCGTCCGGGCGGAGAACGACAGGATCGAGCCGGCAGAGGGCGACGCCGTTGACGCCGTTGCGGGCCCCCGATAGGATCGAGCAGCTCTTCAACGGCGGCCCGGCGAGGCCGCGAAGAGGTGCTTCCAGCGTGAGCCCGGTTGGGGTCGACCCGTCACCGTCACCGCCTGGCACCTCCGTCGCCGGTATCCTCCCACCCCCTCCTCTTCCTCCGGGCCTCCGATGCCGGTCGTGATGGAGGCGGACCGGATCGCGCGGGCGCTCGTGCGCATCGCGCACGAGGTGGTGGAGAGGAACCGCGGCGCGGCGGACATCGCGCTCGTCGGGATCCGGACGCGCGGCGTACCGATCGCGAAGCGGATCGCACGCCACCTGGCCGAGATCGACGGCCGCGACGTGCCTACCGGCAGCCTCGACATCACCCTGTACCGGGACGACCTGATGCGCCACCCGGTCGGCCCGCAGCCCGTGCTGCGGCGGACCGAGATCCCGTTCTCGATCGACGACCGCCGCATCCTCCTGGTCGACGACGTGCTCTACTCGGGGCGCACGATTCGGGCTGCCCTCGACGCGCTGATCGACTTCGGGCGTCCCCGCAGCATCCAGCTCATCGTGCTGGTCGATCGCGGCCATCGCGAGCTGCCCATCAAGGCCGACTACGTCGGCCGGAACGTTCCCACGGCGTTGCGCGAGAGCGTGCGGGTGCGCCTGGCGGAGGTCGACGGCGTCGACGAGGTGCTGGTGGTCGACGAGGCTGCCGCTTCCGACCCGCCGGGCGCGGGGCCGGGCGGAGGGGGTGAGGAGCATCCAGGAGGGGAGCGTCCATGAGCGCACCGTCCCCGGCGGGCAGCACCGTGCGCGATGCGCCGCCGCTCTCGCGCCTCCGCTCGAAGCACCTCCTGAGCGCCTTCGTGGGGTGGTTCGGGCAGGAGACCTGATCCTCACCCTCG
>JAPOWL010000506.1 GCA_026707615.1 Acidobacteriota bacterium
TGGCGGGTTCGCGACCGTGCCGCTCGCCGCCCGGCCGACCACGGTAATCGTTCGCACGCGGGAGGCGCCGCGCATCGACGGCCGCCTCGACGACGCCGTGTGGCGGAACGCGACGCACCTGACGGAGTTCGTCCAGATCGCGCCGGTCGAGGGAGCGCCCGGTTCGGAGCGGACCGAGGTCTGGATGGCCTACGACGACGACAACCTCTACTTCGCGTTCTACGCCCACTACTCCGACCCCGGGATGATCCGCGTCTTCCGCGCCGATCGCGACGAGATCCGGGGCGACGACCGGATCTCGGTGCTGTTCGACACCTTCCTCGACCAGCAGCGGGCCTACCAGTTCACGGTGAACGGCTACGGCGTGCAGGGCGACTCGATCGTGAACGCCACCGGCAGAATGAGCAGCTCGAGCCGGAGCATGTCGATGTCCTCCGGCTCGTCGAGCGGCACCGGTTCCCGCAGCGGCGGGGGCGGCATGAGCAGCATGAGCTCCTCCGGCGCCTTCGGCATCTTCGGCGACGACTCGTGGAACGCCCTGTTCGAGACGGGCGGCGTCGTCGTGAGCGACGGGTGGACGGCGGAGATGGCGATCCCGTTCAAGAGCCTGCGCTACCCGGCCCGCCCCGGCGGCGCCCCGCACCGCTGGGGCTTCCAGATCACGCGCATCATCCGCGGCAAGTCCGAGGCCCAGTCGTGGGCGCCGATCTCCCGCTCCGTGGCCGGCCAGATGACCCAGTTCGGGGTGCTGGAGGGCCTCGCGGACCTCTCGCAGAGCCGCAACATCGAGATCCTGCCGGAGCTCACGGGCGTGCAGTTCGGATCGCTCGACACCGGGACGGGCGGCTACGACGAACGCGACCCGGACGGCGAGCTGGGCGTCGGCGTCAAGTACGGCATCACGCCGAACCTGACGGCCGACTTCACCTACAACCCGGACTTTTCGCAGATCGAGTCCGACCGGCCGCAGGTGGAGACGAACCAGCGCTTCGCGCTCTTCTATCCGGAGCAGCGCCCGTTCTTCCTCGAGGGCCAGGACATCTTCGAGACGGCGACGCCGGTCACGCTGGTGCACACCCGCACCATCGTCGATCCCCGGCTGGGGGCCAAGCTGACCGGGAAGGTCGGGAACGCGACGCTCGGGGTCGTCGTCGCCGACGACGAGGCGGCGGGCCGTCTCGACGACCGGTCGGATCCGATGTACGGCGCCTCCGCCCAGTCGTTCATCGGACGCGCGCGCTACGACCTCTACGCCGAGTCCTACCTCGGCGGCATCGCCACGGCGCGGGAGTTCGGCGACACCTACAACCGGATCGCGGGCGTCGACGGCCGCTTCCGGCTCAGCCGGACGAAGCGGGTGAACTTCCTCGCCATCGCCTCCGAGACCCGCGACGACGTGGACGGCGCGCTGGCCGGCGAGGTCTTCGAGGCGGACTTCACGAGCCAGGGCCGCAACCTCGGCTACGGCGTGGCGCACAGCCGCATCGCGCCCGGCTTCCGGACCGCGACCGGCTTCGTGCCGCGCGTCGACGTGCAGCAGACGAGCGCCCACCTCTCGTACCGCTGGTGGCCGGAGGCGACCATCCTGAGCTGGGGACCGACCCTCTCCTACCTGCGGCTCTACGACTTCGCCGGCGTGCTGCAGGACGAGCAGGTCCAGGGGATGGCGAGCATCCAGCTCCGGAACAACGTCAACTTCTTCGGGACCGTCAGCCGCACGCTGGAGCGCTACGAGGAGATCGACTTCCAGAAGAACGGCTACGGCTTCTTCGGCGTCATCAGCGCGCGCGTGCTGTCTGTCGTCGGCGGCATCAACTGGGGCGACGGCGTCTTCTACAGCGCCAGCCCGTTCCTCGGCCGGTCGACCACCGGGAACTTCCTCGTCCGCTGGAACGCGACCTCCCGCCTCCGCACCGAGCTCACGGGCGTCTACAGCGCCTTCGACAACCCGATCGAGGGGACCGAGGTCTTCAACGTCAAGATCTTCCGCGCCCGGACCACCTACCAGTTCACCGACCGGCTGCTGCTGCGCCACATCATGGAGCACAACACGCTGGCGGTCACGCTGGGCAACAACGTGCTGATGACGTACCGCATCAACGCCGGAACGGTGGCTCACCTGGGCTACGATGCCCGCTACCAGCAGGGCCGGCAGATCGACAGCCTGCTGTTCCCGACCGCGCAGCTGCTGCGCCAGAACCGCGCCGTCTTCGGCAAGATCTCGTATCTGTTCCGATACTGAGCCACCGCCAACCGTCAGGGTTCCGAAGGCCCGTAGCGCCCGTCGGGTGCGCGGGGACATCGGATTCGAAGGAGGGACGAGATGGATGCTGCGAATCTCCCCGCCGGGCGTCCCCCGGAGGCCGAGCGGCGGCGCTTCCTGAAGCACGCCGCCCGCGCCGGGGCCGCCCTGGCCGCCACCGGGCTGGGCCACGGGGTCGGCCGCGCGCAGGCGTCACCGGCCATCGTGCGCTTCGATCACGTGGCGGTCCCGATGCGGAACACCGCCGCGATGGTGGCCTTCTACCGCGATCTGGGCTTCGACGTGATGGAGGGGGAGCGGATCTGCTCCGTCCATTTCGGCGACAACAAGATCAACTTCCACCGGCCGCAAATCTGGGAGAGCGGGCAGTTCACGCTCCGGGCGCCGGCCGCGGTCCCCCCCTGCGGCGACTTCTGCTTCGTCTGGGGCCGGAGCGCGGCCGAGCTGGAGGAGACGCTCGCGCGGGTCGGCGCGGAGGTCATCGAGGGCCCGTCGCCCCGGCAGGGCGGCCGCAGCGGCGGCGTCGACACGGGGACGAGCCGCTACATCCGGGACCCCGACGGCAACCTCCTGGAGTTCATCATCTACTGAAGACCGCAGGCTCCCGACGTGCACCGCATCGTCTTCGACACCGACTCGGCGGTCTTCAACGACGACGCGGCGGCGCTGGCGATGCTGCTCGGGCGCCCCGATCGGGTGGAGATCCTGGGCGTCACCGTGGTCGCCGGCAACCACACGGTGCCGCAGGGGGCCGAGCACATGCTCCACCTGCTGGAGCTGGTCGGCGCCGCCCGCGACGTTCCCCTCTACCTGGGCGCGCGGGCTCCCCTCGTCAACACGCCGGAGCGGGCGGCCCGCCAGGAGGCACGCTGGGGGCCGATCTCGTTCAAGGGCGCCTTCGACGAGGGGCCCGAGGTGCAGCCGCCGCACGGGGGGCGCCTCGCCGCCGTGCGTCCCCGCCCGACCGACGCGGTGTCCTACCTCGTCGACACCGTCGCCCGCCACCCGGGCGAGATCACGCTGGTGGCCGTCGGGCCGATGACGAACGTGGCGCTCGCCCTGCGCCGCGATCCGGACTTCGCCGGGCGCCTGCGGAGTCTCGTCTTCATGGGCGGCAACGCCCGCGTGCCCGGCAACGTGACCCCGGCCGCCGAGTTCAACTTCTGGTTCGATCCCGAGGCGGCCGCCGAGGTCCTCGGCGCCGGCATCCCCGGCGTCGTGATGTTCGGTCTCGACATCACCAACCACGCTCCGCTGCACCGGCCGCTCTTCGAGCGCATCGTCGCCGCCGACACGCCGCTGACGCGGCTGATGCGGCACGACATGGGTCCGGCCTTCGCGGGCGGGCCCGGGGCGACGCAGTACGTCTGGGACTGCATCACCGCGGCGTGGCTCATCGACCCGCCGGTGGTGACGCGCTCGGAGCGGCTGCCGATTCGGGTGGAGACGACGTTCGGGCCGTCGTACGGCGGCTCGTCCGTCGATCCGGAGGGATCGGTCGTCGAGGTGATGACGGATCTGGATCTCGAGCGGTTCTACGCGCTGTACGCCGACCTCATCACACGCCCGCTCGGGCCGGAACGGTAGGGGGCTCTCAACCCGAGCCCGGCACGACGAGCTGCAGCCCGATCGCGATCAGGCTGATCACGAACGCCACCGCCAGGGCGGCGATGATCGTCTTGATGGTGAGATCGGCCGCCCTCGGCGTCAGCGACTGGGCCACCCCCGCCACCAGCGCCCCGGCCACCCCGAGGATCGAGACACCCAGGAACGCAAAGAAAACGACCGCTATCACGAGCGTCGTCGTCTCGCCCACGTCACACCTCCTGCTCCGCCGGCCGCCACGGCGGCGCTTCGCATCGAGGGGGACTGTAACACGCGCGCCCGGTCACCCGCGCACCGGCCGCCCGGGGCGGACCGCCTCCTGCGGCAGCCGGAGCCTGACCCGCATCGTCGTGCCCCGACCTACGCCCTCGCTCAGCGGTTCTATCGTCCCGCCCGATCCGACCACGAAGTTGGCGGCCGAATGGAGCCCGAGCCCCGTGCCGGACGCCTTCGTCGTGTAGCCGGCGGTGAAGATCTCCCGCATGGACTCCGGGGCGACGCCGATGCCGTTGTCCGTTACGTCGAGCGCGACGTGATCCGCCTCCGACCAGGCCGCGATGCGAATCCGAGGTCCGGGCACGAGTTCGCGACCCGTGCTCGAGAGGGCGTCGATGGCCTCCATCGCGTTCTTGACCAGGTTGACCAGCATCTGATGGAACTGGCTCTCCTGCACCAGGATCTGGCTCGGCGCGCGCGCGCAGTCCACCTCGACCGCGATGGCCCTCCTGTCCAGCGAGTCCCGCAGCGTCTTGACGGCGTCCGCGATCGCCTCGCGCAGGTCGATCGTCTTGCGCCAGACCCGGGCGGTCGTGAACGACTCCTGGTTGCGAATGATGTCCACGATGTGCCGCACGCGATCGGCCACGCGTCGCGCCGTCCCGTTCAGCGACTCGTTGCGCTTCTGGAGATCCGCGACCAGCGCCAGCAGGAACGGCCGCACCTGCCGCCCCTGGGGATCGCTCCGCAGCCAGTCGATCCAGTCGCCTTCGTGCTCCGCCACCGAATCCGCCAGGGCGCAGAAACGGCACAGCACCTCGTCGTCCCCGAGCTGCTCGACGAGGGTGTCCGCGCCGACGGCGACGCTGTTGATGGCGTTGCCGATGTTGTGCAGCACGGTATCGATGATCTCGGTGCGCCCGTGCGCGAACGCCTGCAGCAGGGCTTCCCGCGCGTGGACCCGCTGCGTGACGTCGCGGAACGTCACGACAGCTCCGGTCAGGTCGCCGGACGCGTCGCGCATCGGTCCCGCGCTGGCGCTGATGTGGATGCCCTCCGAATCGGGCGCCGCGCGCAGGAACATCTCCATGCTGGTCGTCGACTCCCCCCGCAGGGCGCGGCACAGGGGCGTCTCGTCCCGCGGCACCGGCGTCGCCTTGTCCCTGAAGAACGCGCCGTCGAAGACGGAGGCCGCGTCGTCGCCGCGGGCGAGCGGTCTTCCGAGGAGCGCCTCGGCGCTCCGGTTGACCAGGGTCAGCGTGCCGTCGCGGTCGGTGGCGACCACGCCGTCGCTGATGCTCTGGAAGACCGTCTCCCGGAACCGGTTCTGCTGTTGCAGGTCGGTCACGGCCTGCTGCAGGCTCTGCTCGGCCTTCTTGAGCGGCGTGGAATCGCGGAACACGGCGACGGCGCCCCGCAGGCGGCCGAGCTCGTCCCGGAGCGGCGTGGCGTGGAAGCTCATGTAGACGTCCGGACCGGGCAGGTACAGGTCCATCTCGTTCGTCGATTCGCCGCGCAGCGCCGCCACGAGCGGATACTCCTCGCGCGCGAGGGGAGTCACCGTGTCGGCGTGGTACAGGTAGTCGTCCCGGTTCCAGTCCCGGAAGTCCGGAACGACGTCCGGCACCCCCAGGATGCGCCTCGCGCTCGGGTTGAAGACGACGACGCTCCGGTCGGCGCCGACGACCACGACGCCCTCCGCCATGCTGTCGAACACGGTCTCCATGAGATCGACCTGGTTCTGGAGCCGGGTATCGGTCTCTTCGAGTCGGGCCTCCGTTCGCTTCTCGGCGGTGACGTCGCGGAAGACGAGGACGCTGCCTTCCAGGCGGCCCTCGGGGTCGCGGATGGGTCGGGTGGAGATGGAGAGGTGGGTGCCTGCGCCCGACTGGCGATGCCGCACGAACAGGCGGCGGCCGTCAGTGGCTGACCCGTCCAGGGCGCGCCGTATCGGAAGGTCGGCGTCGGCGACGGGCGTGGCCTCGTCGGACTCCAGGACCTCCAGTGTCTCCGACCAAAGGTAGGGATCTCCGTCCGGGTCGTAGTTGAACGTGGAGAACGCGGCTCGATTGATCAACCGGAACTTCCCGTCCCTGCCGGCCAGCACCACGCCCTCGGTCATGTTGTCGAGCGCGGTGTGCGCAAGCGCGTGCCGGTCCTGCAGCTCGGCGAGCTTCCGTTCCAGCGCGGAGATCGTCCGCGCGCTCTCCTCCCGGGTCTTCCGTTCGCGCGCGTGGTTGGCCAGCACCGAGTCGATGCTCAGGCGCAGTTGACCGTCGTTCGCCGGCTTCAGGATGCAGGCGTACGGGAAGCTCTCCGGCCCCGCCGGCAGCAGTTCCTCGCCCGCGGCGCCGACCAGGTGCACGGAAGGAACGGCCAGGGCGCTCGCGCTCCGGCCGGGGTCGACGCTGCCGGCGGCCCGGTCGACGTCGATCAACGCGAGATCCGGACGCAGCTCCGTGGCTCGCTCGACGGCGGCCTGCACGGACGGGACGGCGGCGCACACGCGGTGCCCCCACTTCCGCAGGCGAGCGGTGAGGCCGGGGACCTCGCCGGGATCCACCCCGACCATGAGGATTCGCGCGCTCGACGTGTTCGAATCCGACGCTGTTTCCATCAGGTGATTCTGCCACCGGAGCGCCCCGTCCGGGGCGTCCGGGGGCGCGCGCCGCACGGGTCCACGGCCGGCGTTACCCGAGCAGGTCGCGCAGAGCGGGCTCGATCTCCGGGAAGCGGAACGAGAAGCCGCCGGCGAGGGCGCGGGTCGGCGTCACGTGCTGCCCCTCGGTCAGCAGCACCGACACCTCGCCGAGGGCGATGCGCAGCACGAAGCCGGGGACGGGGAAGATCGCCGGCCGCCGGAGCACCCGGCCGAGGGCCTTCGACAGCTCGCGGTTGGTGACCGGCGTGGGGGCGGTGCCGTTGTAGAACCCGCTCGCGTCCTCGTTGTCGAGCAGCCACTCGAACATGCGCAGCAGATCCTCCATGTGGATCCACGACACCCACTGTCGGCCGCTCGCCACCGGGCCTCCTACGCCGAGGCGGAACGGCAGGAGCATCTTCTGGAGCGCGCCTCCGCCGCGCCCCTGCACGACCCCGATCCGCACGGTGGCGGTGCGGACGCCCGCGTCGATCGCCGGCTGCCGGGCCGCCTCCCACTCGGCGCAGACCCGCCCGAGAAAGTCGTCCGCGGGCTCGTCGTCCACGGTGTAGCGCCGGTCCGCGTCGGGGGCGTAGTAGCCGATCGCGGACGCGGTGAGGAAGGCGCGCGGCTTCGCTTCGGCGACCGCCGCCGCGAGCTGGCGCGTCGTGTCCACGCGGCTCGTCCGCAGGCGCTCCTTCTGGCGCGCCGTCCACCGGCGCCCCAGCAGCGGCTCGCCCGCGAGATGAATGACCGCTTCGCTCTCCCCGACCGCCGCGCGCAACGCCTCGGGCTCCCACGTGACGTCGCCGCCGGCGCCGCGGCTGACGACGCGGACGGCATGGCCCGCCTCCTCGAGACGGGTCCTGAGCCGGGAGCCGATGAAGCCCGTTCCGCCGGTGAGCAGTATCTTCATGGTGTCTTCCTGCGTGATGCCGTCGCCTCGCCGTTCGCCTTCCCGCGTCTGCGGGTCCCGGCGCGGGCGGCGGCGGTGAGCGTCCGGAGCCCGAGTCCACTGAGCATGCCGCCGTCCAGGAAGCGTCGCGCCATGGCGTCGGCCATCCCGACGCACGCCTCGATGGACTCGAGACGTTCCCGAAGCACGGCCGCGTCGTCGGACGAGGCGGACTCCAGGCGCGGGATCCATTCCCGGACCCCGGCCAGGATCGGGTCCCATTCGCGGCGCTTCCGCGTCTCGACGATGCTCCGGACGACGGAAGCGAGGTCGTCCTGGACGGCGTGACGCACGCGCCGCTGGCCCGGGTCCTGGACCGCGACGACCAGGCCCCAGTCGCGCAGCTCCTTGCACGCCATGCTGACTGCACCGCGGCTCATGGTGAGCCCGGCCATGATCTCGTCGCTCCCGGCGCCGCGCGGACAGCCGAGCAGCCAGCCGTAGACGCGCGCCGTGCCGGCGGGGATCCCCCAGAACTGGCCGAGCCGGGACCAGAGCTGCACCAGCTCGGCCCGCACCTCTGCGGTGGGGTCCGCGTATCCCGCCTGCCGGTCCGGTCGAGTCTCGAGCCGGGTCATGCGTGCCTCCCAGCATTATTTGCACAGTGAATCCGGTAATGTCAATACATTCTGAAAATACAGGCGCCGACGCTGCCCGCCGTGGTCGGGGCGGGCCCCGTCGCGCGATTTGGGCGCCGCGCGCGATCCGCGGCCCTGCCGACGGGCTGCCCGCGGGTGGCGTCGGATAGGATGAGGCTCGGACGTGTCTCCGGAGCCGGCGGCACGCCTGGTTCCGAGAGCTCCGGAGGGAAGGTGAGCCGTCAGGATGCGGCCCGGACGTGTCTCCGGAACCGGCGGCCCGCCTGGTTCCGAGAGCTCGAGAGGGAAGGTGAACCGTGAGAAACAGGTGTCGAGCGGTGAGTGGGTCGATCCTGATCGCAGGGGTCCTGGCAGCCGTTCCTGCTGCCGCCCAGACCTACGAGGAAGTCCCCGCATGGCCGCAGCCGGCGACCTCCGCTGCGGGGACGCCGGCCCCCTGGAACCTGGGCCAGATCGTCGCCGTGGCCACCGGCGCCGACGGCTCCGTCTACGTGCTGCACCGCGGGGCGCTGCCGATCGTCGTGTTCGCCCCGGACGGCGCGTTCGTCCGCGCGTGGGGCGAGGGGCTCTTCACCAACGCGCGGGTCGGCGGCGTGCCGGCGGACGCCCGCGCGCCCGGGGCGTCGGGCTACACCGCGACCTACGGGCCGGCGGGCTGCTACGCGTGCGGGGCGCACGCCATCCGGGTCGATCCCGACGGCAACGTCTGGGTGGTCGACGCCCCCGGGCACGTCCTCTACAAGCTGAGCCCCGAGGGTGAGACGCTGATGCAGCTCGGCACGAACGGCGTCGCCGGCGCGGGCCGCGACACCTTCAACCTGCCGACCGACGTCGCCTTCGGCCCCGGTGGCGACATCTATGTGAGCGACGGCTACGGAAATCCCCGCATCGTGCGCTTCTCCTCCGACGGCGAGTACGTCGCGGAGTGGGGTACCCGCGGGACGGGGCCGGGCGAGTTCGGCCTGCCGCACGGCATCGCGGTGGCGGGGGACGGGCGGGTCTACGCCGTCGACCGGGACAACCGACGCGTGCAGGTGTTCGACGCCGACGGCACCTTCCTCGACGAGTGGACGGACCTGACCGGCGTGCAGGCGCTCATCGTGACCCGGGAGCAGCAGATCTGGGCCGGCGCCGCCCTGCGCGACCTCGACGGCACGATCCTGGCCGAGCTGCCGGGCGGCGCCGGCGGACACGGCATGACCGTCGGGCACGACGGGGCGGTGTACGTGGCGCAGCTCGGCGGGCGCGTGCAGAAGTTCGTCCCCTCGCCGGGGGAATGAGCGCGGGGCCGGCCGCGCGGCCCCGGGGGGCAGGGCGGGGCGGGAGAAGATGTGCCGCCGGGCAGGCGCCGTCGCATCAAGGACCGGACGCTTGCCGGGGGGCTGCGCTATAGTCGGGTCCGGACGGCGAACCTCGGGAACCAGGGAGTGAATCGATGGCAGAACAGCAGCCGCAGGAACGGCCGGACGGCGACCAGGAGATAGACCGGCGCGTCTTCGACCTCTACGACGAGTACTGCCACGGCTACATCGATCGGCGCGAGTTCCTGAGCCGCGCCGCCGCCCTCACCATCGGCGGCGTCTCCGCCCTCTGGATGGCGCAGGCGCTCCTGCCGCGGTACGCGGAGGCGCAGACGATCTCGTTCACCGACTCGCGCATCCGGGCGAACTACGTCGAGTACGACTCGCCCGGCGGCACGTCGGGGACGATGCGCGGCTACCTCGTGCAGCCGAGCGGCGACGGGCCGTTCCCGGCCGTGGTGGTCATCCACGAGAACCGCGGGCTGAATCCGCATATCGAGGACGTCGCGCGGCGCGCCGCGGTAGCCGGCTTCCTGGCCCTGGCGCCGGACGGGCTGTCGCCGGTGGGCGGCTACCCCGGCAACGACGACGACGGCCGGACGCTGCAGCGGAGCCTCGAGCCCGCGCGCCTCGATCAGGACATGATCAACAGCGCGCGCTACCTCAAGGGCCACGAGCTCTCGAACGGTCAGCTCGGCGCCACCGGGTTCTGCTGGGGCGGCGGCATGACCAACCGCCTGGCGGTCGAGCTGGGCTCGGACCTGCAGGCCGGCGTTCCCTTCTACGGCGCCTCGGCGGCGAGCGAGGACGTCGGCCGCATCGAGGCCGCGATTCTCATCATCTACGCCAGCCACGACCCCCGCATCAACGCCATGTGGCCCGACTACGAGGCCGCGCTCAAGGAGCACGGCGTCGACTACGAGATGGAGATGTACGAGGGGACGCTGCACGGCTTCCACAACAACTCGACGCCGCGCTACAACGAGGCGGCCGCCGCGCTGGCGTGGAACCGCACCGTGGGCTTCTGGCGGCGGCACCTCGGGGTGTAGCGCGGCGGCCTCGGCGCGGGTGGGCAGGACAACGCGGCGAGATCAGGCGGGCGCGCCGGCAGCCGGAGCGTGAGGGGGCGGGTTTGCGCCCGGGAGGAGGCAGCGTGGGCGAAGTCGAACGGCGATGGCGGCGGGGCGTCACGCGCCGGCAGGCGCTCGGCGGACTGGCGTCGTTCCTGGCGGGGTCGCCCGCCCTGCTGCACGCGCAGCGCGACCCGTGGCCGCTCGGCCCGCACCGGCGCTTCCTCGGCTTCGACGAGATGCGCGACGTGTTCGACTTCGAGCCGATCTTCCGCGCCAACGTGCCGCTGACGATCTACGACTTCACCGCGCACGGCACGGAGTCGGAGTTCACGCTCAACCGCAACCGCGATGCGTTCGACTGGGTGCAGCTCATCGGCCGGGGCGGGGTCGACCCGGCGGACGTGGACACGTCGACGGAGCTCTTCGGACACGCGATGCCGAGCCCGATCCTGCTCGCGCCGACGTCCCGCCAGCGCGACCTCCATCCGGACGGCGAGCTCGGCATGCACCGCGCGGCGACCACGACCGGCACCACGATGATCGTGAGCAACGCCTCGAGCTTCCCCTTCGCGCGCATCGCCCGCGGGGCGGACGGCCCGCTCTGGTACCAGCGCTACGCGACGCGGGAGATGGAGCCCAACCGCGTCGCGCTCGGCGAGGCGCAGGAGGTCGGGGCGCAGACGATCGTCGTGACCATCGACCAGCAGGCGTCCTACTACGAGCGCGACCTCCATGACCGCCATCTCGGCGGGACGCCGCGCCGCGTGACGCGGCGGGTGGTCGACGACCCGCCCAATCCCTACCGCGTCAACGCGGGCCGGCTGTGGTACGAATGGAAGCTCTTCGACGACCTTCGGCCGATGTGCGAGGTCCCGATGCTGGCCAAGGGCATCCTGACCGGCGAGGGGGCGCGCAAGTGCCTGGAGCATGGCGTCGACGGCGTCATCGTCTCCAACCACGGGGGGCGCGCCATCGACTACGGCCCCTCCAGTCTCGAGGTTCTCGAGGAGGTGGTCGAGGCGGTCGGCGGGCGCGTCCCGGTGCACGTCGACAGCGGGTTCCGCCGCGGGAGCGATGCGCTGAAGGCGCTCGCCCTCGGCGCCGACGCGGTCTGCTTCGGCCGGGCCTCGCGCTGGGGGCTCGGCGCGTTCGGCGAGGCGGGGGCCCAGAAGGTGCTGGAGATCCTCGACGCGGAGCTCCGGCAGGCGATGGCGTCGGCCGGGGTGGCGTCGCTCGCCGAGATCGACCGCAGCATCGTGAGGACGGACTTCCCGTAGGAGCGGGGCCGCCAGGCGACGATGGGTGGGCTGGGCTTCTACGCGAGGGAGCCGCGCGGACTCTTGGGGGCGAGTGGGCACCAAGCAGCGTCCGGCGATGATCGGCGGTCTGGACGGGTAGGCATGCTGCAATGAAGGTGGACAGACGACACTCCCTGCGGCGGTTCGGTGCGTTCCTGGCCGGCTCGCCCCTCGCGCAGACGCAGGGGGAGCCCGGGGGTGGGGCACCGCCGTCGGATCGGTTGGCGCCGGTGCTCGAGCTGGTAAACGTCCCCGAGTTCGAGGCGATGGCCGCGCTGGTGCTGCCGCGCGAGCGCTTCGAGGCGATTCGCGGTGGCGCCCGCACCTCGTTCGACCGGATGACGTTCCGCCAGCGGTTGATGGTCTACGCGATGGACCTCGACCTGACCACGCGGCTGTTCGGGCACGACATGTTCGCCCCGATCCTCGTCGGTCCGGTGGCGCGGCAGGGCAAGCTCCATCCCGACGGCGAGCTGGCGACGGCGCGCGGCGCGTCGGCCGCGAAGGCGGTGATGGTCGCCACGCGGCAGTCGAGCCGCCCCCTCGACGAGGTGGTGGCGGCGAGCGACGAGCCCGTCTGGTACCAGCTCTACGCCGATTCGGGGGATCTGGAGGACGACGCGGCGCGGGCGGTGGACGCCGGCTGCCGGGCGGTCTGCGTCACCGTCGGCGTCTCCGCGAGCCGTCGCCCCGCCCCGACCGACTGGGACGCCGTCGCCCGCCTGGCGGAGGCGGTCGACGCTCCCGTCGTGGTCAGGGGGATCATGAGCACGGGCGACGCCGAGACCGCGCTCGCGGCGGGCGCCGGGGGCGGGGGCGGCGCGAACCCCGGCG
>JAPOWL010000313.1 GCA_026707615.1 Acidobacteriota bacterium
CCGAGCGTGTTGAACTGGTCGACCCAGTTGTAATAGTGGAAGTCGGTCCCGATGTCCGTGTTCCGGAAGTTGGGGCCGGGCACCTTGTAGAACGACCACCCGGCGTCGCACTGCCGCCCGTCGCGCGCCTCGGGCCCGCCGAAGACGGTGCATTCGCCGCGGTCGAAGCTGGCGAAGTGGCTGCTGCCGGCGAGCGCCGTCCACAGCACGCCGTTGCGGTCGACGTCGAGGCCGCGGGTCCGGTAGCCCTTCTCCACCGGCACCGTGTACAGCTCGCTGATGCACGTCTCGGGCGGGTTGTCGCCGCGCTCGAGCCGGAGCATGCGCCCGGGGAAGTCGTCCGAGACGATCCAGACGGCATCGTCGAGCGGGTTGGCGATGATGCCGTAGGCACCGACCACCACCCGCGTGTCCAATGCCGGGTCGAACGGCGGCTCCTCGCGGCTGCCGCGCGGCGCCGGCTCGTTCCACGGCCGGGTGATCGCGCCGTCGCCGTTGGTGTCGATGACGGTCGGGCACCAGCCCTGCGCGAGCTGCTCGTCGCCGGTCTCGTCGTACACCTTCGTGTCGAGCCAGCCGATGACGGCCCCCCCGCCGCTGAAGTAGAGCGTGTCGTTGGCGTCCTCGGCGAACTGCAGGTGGTGCGTCCCGTAGCAGGTGTCGATGAGGACGAAGTCCTCCGCCTCCGGGTCGTAGTACCCCGTGTGGCGTCCGGCGCGCTCGATCGGGAAGTACTGCGCGTAGCGGTTGTCGGACCCCTCGCGGCACCAGTCCGGGTTGTCCGGGTGGCGGATGCGCGTCGTCAGCCAGACGCGCCCCTCGGCGTCGATCATCGGGTTGTGGGGGTTGGCGGGGTCGTTCCAGACCGCCTCCGCCCCGAAGTCGCGCCACGGCTTGAAGCCCTCCGTCCTGAACATCGACGGGACCTTCGGGTCGTCGCTGCGCAGCGGGATCTTGATCATCTCCGAGCGGTGCTCGAGGGTGTCGGTCACCAGCAGGAAGTCGTTGCCGATGTCGACGCCGTAGAGCGGGCCGTACGCGTTGACGCGCGGGTTGCGCTTGTCGGTCGCGATCTCGTCGTGGACGAAGGCGACGTTGTTGCCCCAGTTCCACATCGTGAGGACGACGTTGCGCTCGATGCCCTGCGGCCGCGGCGGGGCCGGCGGGGCCTCTCCGGCCGCGATCCGGTCGGACCAGTCGACCAGCATGTCGAGCCCGGCCTCGCGGCCGAAGCGGGTGACGAAGCTGTTCATCAGCGAGCCGCGCTGGCCGCGCTGCACCCGGTCGTCCCAGGCGGAGCGGGCCGAGTCGAAGTCGTCGAGGTCCGGGACCTCGCGGGTCCGCTGGTTGCCCACCTGGTGGCAGCGCTGGCAGCCCTTCAGGTTGTTGATCCACTCGCTCTGGCTGCCCATCTGCGGGTTGATGCCGTTGCCCTCGGGGCCGGTGCCCGGGAACTCGTGTGCGGCGGGCAGCTCGATGAGCGACAGCCAGTAGGTGGAGGGGTAGACCTGAGCCGCTTCTTGCGGGGTCGCGGCCACCACCGCGGTCAGGTCGAGCTCCTGGTCCGGCCGCCCGGCGACCGGTTCGGAGTCGACGAGCCCGTAGCCGCGGACCCAGACGTCGTAAGTGGCGTCCGGCAGCTCCGGCAGCACGTACCGCCCGTCGTCGTCCGTGACGACGATCTTGCGGAAGACCGTCTCCAGGTCGTCGGTCTCGGCGATCACCCAGACGCCGGCTTCCGGCCCGTCTGTGCTCGTGACCGAGCCGCGGATCACGCCGTCGTTGTCGGCGGCCCGAGCGGCGGAGCCGGTCAGCGAGAAGACCAGTGCCGCGCCCGCGAGGGCCGTGACCGGAAGCATCAACCGTGCCCGGTGGGTCATCGTCGTCTTCCTGTTCGTCATCGTCTTGGTCACTAAGGGTTCACCGTCTCTCCCCCGAGCTCGCGCAGCAGGGCCACGGTGGCCGGCCACGCCTTCTCGGTGTTCGCCACGAAGACGCCCTCCGCGATCATCAGCGGCGTCCAGCCTATCGCGTTGCGCCCGTTGACGTCCGCACCGCGCTCGACAAGGTACTTCACGAGGAGATTCGAGCCCATCATCGCGGCGCCGTGGAGCGCCGTCGAGCCGCCCCAGCGCATGTCGCCCCGGTCGCGCTGGGGATCGAACTCGAGCAGGTTGTACGGGTGGCGCAGCAGCAGCTCCACGCCCTCGCCTTCGAGGACCGTGTCGCCGAAGTCGGTCGCCGCGTGCAGGTCGTTCCCGAGGTCGAGCGTCAGCTTCACCGCCTCGAGCCGGACCTCCTCGGACGTCCCGTTCAGCGGCCCCGGGCTCTCGCCGTCCCAGAAGCCGAGCCCGGCCGCAGCCATCAGCGGCGTGACGCCCTGGTCGGTGGGCCGCCGCGGATCGGCGCCGTGGTCCACGAGCAGCTTCATCAGGGCGAGGTCGGCATGCTTGGCGGCGAGGTAGAACGGCGTGGCGCCGACGAAGCTGATGAAGTTGCGCCCCACGGAGATGTTGGGCGGCGGCTTCACGATGCCGAGGTCGACCTCGAAGGGGATCTCCCGCCAGTCGATGCGCGCGTTGGGATCGGCGCCGCGGGCGAGCAGCTCGCGGCCCAGCGCGAGGCTGTCGAGGGCGCCGGTGGGCAGCGGAGGACGTCCCGAGCCCGGGCGGCGGACCCACGCGAGGGCGTGCAGCGCCGAGCCGCGGGCGTCGGGGATGTTCGGGTCGGCGCCCCGCGCGAGCAGGAGCGCGCCGAGCTCGAAGTGCGCGTTGACGATCGCCAGGGCGAGGGGAGAGGTGTAGCCGCTCGAGGACGGGGTGTAGGCACCGGTGCTGGCGGTGGTGCTGTCGATCCCCGCGTTGACGTCCGCGCCGGCCGCGAGCAGCGCTTGCGCTGTGTCGATCCGTCCCTCGCGCACGGCGAAGAGCAACGGCGTGAGCCCGCCGGCGGAGCGCGCCTCGACGTCGGCCCCCGCGGCCAGGAGTCGCCGTACCGCGCCGACGTTGCCTTCGGCCGCGGCCCACATGAGCGCCGACTGCCTCCGCCACTGCTCTGCCGCATCCACTTCCGCGCCGGCGTCGAGCAGCAGGTCGAGCACCTCGACCCGGCCCGTCCGCGCCGCGAGCAGAAGGGCGGTCTCGCCGTCCGGACTCGCGGCATTCGCGTCGACGCCGGCCGCGAGGAGCGCGGCAACGCTCGCCGCGTCGCCGTTCTCGGCCGCGAGCGCGAGCGGCGTCACACCGTAGCGGTTGGCCGCGGCGGGATCGGCGCCGGCGGCGAGCAGGAGCTCCACGGCTGCCGCCTGCGCGGCCCGCGCCGCCCAATGCAGCGCGGTCGTGCCGTCCGGGGATGCGGCCCGCGGGTCGGCACCCTGGTCGAGCAGCGCGTCGACACGCTCGGCGTCACCGGCCCGTGCGGCGGTGATCAGCGGGCTCTCCGCGGCGGCGGCCCCGGCCCCGGCGGGGGCCGCCCCGGCCGCGAGAACGCCGGCAAGCGCCGCGGCGGTCAGCAAGAGTCCCGAAGTCCTGCGCATGAACGGAGCCTCCTCGCGCGTCGTCCGGAAGGCGGACGGACCGCCCGGGCATCGTAGCGCCTGGTGCCGCCGTTGACAACACGGGTCGAGAAGCGTAGAAATGCAGGATCGCTGGCGGGGCGTGCTGTGCGCCGAGCGTGGGTCCGAGGGTCTGCGGCTCGGGGTGGCGCGTCGCTCCGGGCGGGTCCGTCGAGTAGCCGAGGGGAAGCGAGGAGATCGATGAAGAGGCGTTGCGGCCCACCGACGGCGTGGCGGGCTCTGGCGGCGTTTACGCTGGCGGTCGCTGCCAACGGGCCGGTCGCCGGCGCTTCCGCGCCCCTCGAGGGCGCCTCGACGGCAACCGCCGCAACCGCCGCTACCGCCGCCGGCGTCGAGGCGACTCTGGATCGGTACTGCGTCGCGTGCCACAGCGAGCGCGTGGTCGAGGGCCGGGGCGCCGCGCCGTCGATGCTCGTCACGCAGCTGCGCGAGATCGGGCTCGCCTTCGACACGCTCGACCTCGCGGACCTCGGCGGCCACACCGACGTCTGGGAGCGGGTCGTCCGCAAGCTCGAGTCGCGGTCGATGCCGCCGGTGGGGCGGCCTCGCCCGGACGAGGAGACCTACGAGGCGGTCGCGTCCTGGCTGGAGACCGCGCTCGACCGCCATGCGGCCGAGGCGCCGAATCCCGGCCGCCGGCCCGCCCTGCACCGGCTGAGCCGGACCGAGTACCGCAACGCGGTCCGCGACCTGCTCGCGCTCGACGACCTCCCCAAGGAGTTCGACGTCTCGACGCTGCTGCCCGCGGACAACGCCACCAGCGGCTTCGACAACCTGGCCGAGCTGCTGTTCGTCTCGCCGGCCACGCTGGAGCGCTACCTGGCCGCGGCGCGCAGGATCAGCCGCCTCGCCCTCGGCGACACGACGCTGCCGCCGATCGTCGACCGCTACCAGCTCGACCGCGACCTCATCCAGGACGGCCACCTCGACGGCCTGCCGCTCGGCACGCGCGGCGGCGCTCTCATCCGCAGCCACCTGCCGGCGGACGGCGAGTACATCGTCACCGTCGAGTTCGCCCAGGCCGCCCGCGCGGAGCACGAGGTGGAGGTGAGCGTCGACGGCGAGCGGGTCGGGCTCTTCACCATCGGCGGCCGCCCGCTGGTCCGGGGAGCGAGCGGGGTCTTCGCCTTCGAGGCGGAGCCGCCCGTCGACGTGCGCGTGCCGCTCGACGCCGGGCCGCGCGAGATCGCGGTGGCGTTCCTGCGCCGGACCGGAGCGCAGCACGAGGGGCTCGTGCGGGCGTCGCGGCGCGGGCCGCGCCGCGGGCCGGCCATCGCCACCGTGTCCGTCAGCGGGCCGTACGGCGTGGACGGCTCCGGCGACACCCCGAGCCGCCGCCGCATCCTTACTTGCACCCCGGACGCAGGCGCGGACGCTACGCCGTGCGCTCGCGAGATCCTCTCGACCCTCGCCCGCCGCGCCTATCGGCGCCCCGTCACCGAGGACGACCTCGGCGTGCTCCTGCCCTTCTACGAGGGCGGTGCGGCGCAGGGCGGCTTCGAGCGCGGCATTCAGCACGCGCTAGAGCGGATGCTCGTCAGCCCCGAGTTCCTGTTCCGGATCGAGCGCGACCCGGAGGACGCCGCGCCCGGCGCGCCCTACCGCATCGGGGACCTGGAGCTCGCGTCGCGCCTCTCGTTCTTCCTCTGGAGCAGCGTGCCGGACGACGAGCTGCTCGACCGGGCCGTCGCCGGCCAGCTCCGCGATCCGGCGGTGCTCGAGGCCGAGGTGCGGCGCATGCTCGCCGACGAGCGGTCGCGCGCCCTCGTCGACAATTTCGCCGAGCAGTGGCTCTACCTGCGGGACGTGGAGGCGAAGGAGCCGGATCCCGGCTTCTTTCCCGGCTTCGACGAGAACCTGCGCCAGGCGTTCGTGCGCGAGACCGCGCTGTTCATCGACAGCGTGCTGCGCGCGGACCGCAGCGTGAGCGAGCTGCTGACCGCCGACTACACGTTCCTGAACGAGCGCCTCGCGAAGCACTACGGCATTCCCCACGTCTACGGGAGCCACTTCCGCCGCGTCTCGCTCGCCGGCACGGAACGCCGCGGGTTGCTGGGGCAGGGGGGCATCCTGACGCTGACGTCGTATGCGACGCGCACGTCGCCGGTGCTCCGCGGCAAGTGGATCCTGGAGAACCTGCTCGCCTCGCCGCCGCCTCCGCCGCCCCCGGACATCCCGGCCCTGGCGGAGACGACGGACGACGGCGCCGCGCTCTCGATGCGGGCCGCGATGGAGCGCCACCGAGCCAATCCGGCCTGTGCGAGCTGCCACGCGCAGATGGACCCGCTCGGCTTCGCGCTCGAGAACTTCGACGCCGTCGGCCGCTGGCGGGCGCGCGGCGAGTCGGACGAGCCGATCGACGCCAGTGGCGTCCTGCCCGACGGCACCTCGTTCGAGGGGCCGACCGGCATGCGGCACGCCCTGCTGCGGGATCCGGAGCGCTTCGTGGCAACCGTGGCCGAGAAGCTCCTGACCTACGCGCTCGGCCGCAACCTCGAGTCGTACGACATGCCGGCCGTGCGGGCCATCGTCCGCGGCGCGGCGGCGGACGAGCACCGCTTCTCCTCGCTCGTGCTCGGCATCGTGCAGAGCACCCCGTTCCAGATGAGGATGCCCCGATCATGACCATCTTCCAGAAGTCGCTTCCCCGGCGGACGTTCCTGCGGGGCGTCGGCGCCACGCTGGCGCTGCCGCTGCTCGACGCGATGGTGCCGGCCGTCTCGTCGTCGTCCCTGGCGCGCGCCGCCGCCGCGCCGACACGCCGGCTGGGGTTCGTCTACGTGCCGAACGGGGTCATCCAGGAGCAGTGGGTGCCGGCGGCGACCGGGCGGGGCTTCCCGCTGTCTCCCATCCTGAGTCCCCTGGAGCCGTTCCGCGAGCAGATGCTCGTGCTGAGCGGCCTGGCCCACCGGCAGGCCGACTCGTTCGGCGACGGCAACGGCGACCACCCGCGGGCGACCGCGGTCTGGCTGAGCGGCGTCCACGCGTGGGAGCGCCGCGGCCGTCAGGGGCCGACCGACATCAAGCTGGGCATCACCGCCGACCAGATCGCGGCGCGCGAGTTCGGCAAGGAAACGCCCCTGCCGTCGCTGGAGCTCGCTCTCGAGCAGCCGACGGCCATCGCCTGCGACACCGGCGACTGCTTCTACTCGAACACCATCTCGTGGCGCACGGAGACGACTCCGCTCGACATGGAGGCGCACCCGCGGGTCGTCTTCGAGCGGCTGTTCGGTGAGGGAGGCAGCGCGGCGGACCGGCTCGCCGTCGCCCGGCGGACCGGCAGCATCCTCGATTCGGTGACCGCCGAGGTGGCGCGGCTCGAAGGCACCCTCGGCCCGGGCGATCGCAGCAAGCTGGACGAGTATCTCGACGCCGTGCGCGACGTCGAGCAGCGCATCCAGCGCACCGAGGAGCGCGGCCCCGATTCGTTCGTCGACCTGCCCGAGCGGCCGGTCGACATCCCGGAGGAGTTCGAGGACCACGCCAAGCTCATGTTCGACTTGCAGACGCTGGCGTTCCAGGCCGACGTCACGCGGGTCTTCACGCTGATGATGGCGCGCGAGGCGAGCCCGCGGCCCTATCCGCAGATCGGCGTCCCGGACCAGCACCACACCGTGTCGCACCACCGGAACGACCCGGAGTACATCGCCAAGAAGGCGAAGATCGACACGTATCACATCCAGGTGCTGAGCTACCTGCTGCGGAAGCTGCAGGAGACGCCGGACGGCGACGGGACGCTGCTCGACAACTCGATGATCGTCTACGGCGGCGGCATCGGGAACGGCAACCTGCACGAGCACACGAACCTGCCGTGCCTCGTGGTGGGCGGCGGCGGCGGGCGCCTGAGAGGCGGGCGCCACCGCGCGTACGCGGAGGACACGCCGTACGCCAACCTGCTGCTGACCGTGCTCGACAAGGCCGGCGTGCCGGCCGACACGCTCGGCGACAGCACGGGGCTGCTCGACACCGCGCCGCTCAGTCTCTAGGAGCCGGCTCCCGTCGCGCCCCCGCGGGGCGCTGGCGCGCGGTCTCGTCCCGAGGGGCGGGCACCCGACGGGGTGCTCGCCCCGGGCCTTCCGCGTTCCCCGTCTTCGGGAGTTCGCACCACCTTCGGGAATTCGCACCACACGGCGGAACTCGCACCACACCAGCCGGAAAGGTAGGCAGCAGCGAATCATGGCGAATGCCGGACGCGTCCGTACACCGCAACTCCTCCACCTCGTTGTCTGCCTGGCCGTCCTGGCCGCCGGCTGCCGCGGCGTCTCCCCGACGGCGCCCACCGGCGATCCGACGCTGACCGGCACCTGGGCGGGCACGTTCGCCGGCGCCCTGGTGGCGGGCGACGGCATGGCCGAGCTCACGCAGGACGGCGACACGGTGACCGGCAACTGGTCTGCCCCGATGCCGGCCAGCCTCGTGGCGCTCGGGGCTCCGTCCGCGGTTCCGCTCGCCGGTCCGGTCACGGGCGCGGCGACGGGCACGACGGCCGAGCTCACCTTCGGGTTCGCGGAAGCCTTCCATCCCTACTTCGGCAACCCGGACTGCGGGCTCGCGGTGTCCGTCACGTCGTTCGACGCAACGATGCTGATGGCCAACTGGACGACCAACGCGTCGTGCCAGCCCCCGGTCAACGATTCCGGGACGCTGACGTTCACGCGCCAGTAGGCGGCACGAGCGAGACCGGCGGCTGGACCGCGAGGCGCACGCGCCGGGCCAGCCGGGGCTGGACGGAACGCGGACTTGCGACGGGTCGGGGCGGCGGGGGCGGGCCCGACACGGAGCCGGCGACGGTGGGCGGCGCCAGGAGTCTCGTGGGCCAGCAGCTATCCCGCCGTTCGTCGCCTGCGGCGCAGGCTCCTAGCGCGGGCTGCGCGGCGCGTCGAAGGTATCGAACGGGTGCGCCGCCCCGTGCCCGACGAGGAACGCGACCACGTCGTCGAAGCCGTCGTCGAGGGCCGCCCTGACCGCGGTCCGGCCGCGCGCGTTCGCCGCGTCCACGTCGGCGCCCGCCTCGACTGCCGCCCGGACTGCTTCCAGCGTGGCGGCCTCGAGCGCGGCCGGATCGGGTCCCTGCCCCAGCTCCGTCGCTTCCGCGACCCGCGCGCGATGGTCCACCGCCCAGAGGGGATCGGGGCCTCCCAGGCCGACCGCCGCCAGGAGGGCGGTCGTCTCCCCTTCCTCGAGCCACATCCGTCCCGCCGCGGTCCGCGGGTCGCGGGTCCAGTACCGCGGGCTGTGCGTGGCGAGGGGGTCGGCGCCGTGGCGGGCGAGGAGGCGCATGAGGCCGGCCTCGCGGTGCCGCGCGGCCAGCCAGTAGGCCGGCGCCCCCACGTACCACGGCGGGAAGAAGAAGTCCGCGCTGTCGCGCGTGTACCGCGTCGAGGCCGAGACGCGGGCGTTGGGGTCGGCGCCCGCGGCCAGCAGCGCCTCCGCCAGCGCCGGGTCGCGGTGGAGGATCGCCGCGTGCAGCGGCGCGTAGCCGCCCCCGGCCGCGTTCGGGTCGGCGCCGCTCGCGAGCAGGAACGCGGCGACGGCGCCGTTGCCGCTGAGGGCCGCGACGGCCAGCGCGCCGGCCCCGCCGGGCGTCGTCTCGTTCACGTCGGCCCCCGCCGCGACGAGCAGCCGGGCCGAGGCGACGTCGCCCCCGCGGGCCGCGAACAGCAGCGGAGTGAATCCCCCGCTCGGGACCTCGGTGATGTAGCACTCCTCCCGCGGCACGCATTGCAGGCCGTAGTTGGCGTACGTCGGGATGGTCTTGACGGTTTCGGGGAACACGGTCGAGCGCGCGCCCACGTCGGCCCCGTGGGCCAGGAGCACCTCCACCACCGCGGCGTGCCCCTGCGCGACGGCCCACATGAGCGCGGTCTGCTCGCCGTAGGCGCCCTCCGCGGTGGCCGCATCGACCTCCGCCCCCGCGTCGAGGAGCCGGTCGACGACGTCGGCGTCGCCGGCCCGGGACGCCGTCATGAGCAGCGTCTCCCCGAACGGCAGCGCCCGGTTCGGGTCGGCTCCGGCCGCGAGCAGGGCCTCGGCGAGGGCCGGGCTCCCGTTCTCGCACGCGGCCCAGAGCGGGGTCACGCCGAGGTCGTTCGCGGCATCGACGTCGGCCCCCGCGCCCATCAGCAGGTCGGCGATCTCGCGATTGTCGTGGTAGCTCGCCCAGACGAGCGCGGTCGAGCCGTCGCCCTGGCGGCCGTCGACGTCCGCGCCATCCTGGAGCAGCGTCCGGACCGCGGCCCAGTCGGCGCGCCGCGCGGCGTCGGCGAGCCGGGCGTCGGGAGGCGCCGCGCCGGCGTGGGTCGCCGTCAGCGCCAGCAGCAGCCCGCAGCGGAAGACGCTCGCCATTCGTGACTCCTACACCTCCGACAGCGTGTCGATCTTGTCGATCGGCAACGCGCCGGTGCTGCCGCCCACCCGCTCGAGCGGGAAGTCGAGCTTGTCCATCAGGGTCAACAGGAGATTGGCGTGCGAGGTCCCGTCGTACACGAGGTGCCGCCCGCCCCGGAGCCGCCCCCCCGCGCCGCCGAGCACCAGGATGGGCACGTTGTTGCCGGCGTGCCGCGTGCTGTTCGACATGCACGTGCCGTAGACGATCGTCATGTTGTCCAGCATCGACCCGTCGGCGTCGGGCGTGGCCCGCAGGCGTTCGAGATACCTGGCGGTGAGGGCCGTGTGGTACGCGTTGACCTTCGACATCCGGGCGATGAGAGCCGGATCGTTGCCGTGGTGCGACAGCGGATGGTGCGGCTCGTCGACGCCCACCTCGGGATAGGTCCTGGTGCTCTGCTCCCGGCCGAGCATGAACGTGGCCACGCGCGTGATGTCGCTCTGCAGCGCCAGGAACTGCAGGTCGAACATCAGCTCGACGTGCTCTTCGAACGTGGACGGCACGCCCCGCGGCTCCCGCGCGACGGCGTCGGGATTGAGGTCGCTCTTCGACTCGGCCACCTCGATGCGCCGCTCGACGTCGCGGATGGCCGCCGCGTAGTCCTCGACCTTGCGCCGGTCGCCGGCCCCGACCCGGCGCTCGACGGCGGCCAGCTTGTCCCTCACCGAGTCCAGGATGCTGCGCTTCTCGTGCATGCGCGCCCGCCGCACGGCGGGGTCGGTCGAGCCGCTGTCGCCGAACAGCCGCTCGAACACCGCGCGCGGGTTGTTCTCCATCGGCAGCGGCATGGTAGGCGTGCGCCACGAGATGGTCTGCGTGTACGCGCAGCTCAGGCCCGACGTGCACTGCCCGGCGTTGGCCTCCTTGTCGATCGAGAGCTCGAGCGAGGCGAGCGGCGTCGAGGCGCCGAACTCGCTGGCGAGCATCTGGTCGATGGAGGTGTCGGCCACCACGTCGGTCTCCGACGTGCCGCCGCGACGCGTGCCGGTGAGGAACGAGCCCGACGCGCCCGCGTGCACGTAGGTCCATGACGCGTTCAGGCCCGAGAAGACGAGCATCTGGTCGCGGAACGGGGCCAGGGGCTGGAGAATCGGCGTCAGCTCGAAGCCGCGCCCCGCCGCCGCCGGCGACCAGTGCTCCATCGCCATCCCGTTCGGAACGAAGATCGCCTGGAAGCGGCGGACCGGCCGCGCCGCGGCGCGCGCCAGCGCCGACACGCCGGGCGCCATGGCGTCGAGGAACGGCAGCGCCACGGTCGCGCCCACGCCGCGCAGCACGGTCCGGCGGGGCAGGGGCCTCGCGGTGAAGATGCTGGTGCCTTTCATGTCGGTCCTCTCGTCGGCTCGTGCTCCGCCAATCACGCTCGAGTTCGCTCTCCCCGGACGATTGAATCGCCTCGCGGTCCCGCCTCCGTCACTCTGCCGCGCGCCGCATCCGGAACGCCGGGCTCTCGACGACCCCGAGAACGATGGAAGACCAGCGATAGCCCTCCCCAGAGGCGTCGCGGACGATGCGCCGCACCGTCGGCCGGTCGTAGTGGCGCAGCTGCCGCCCGAGGGCGTAGGCCAGGAGCCGCTCGGTGAGCGTGCCCACGAACTGCTCGGGCTCCCCGAGCAGCAGGCCCCGCAGCCCGGCCAGACCCCTTGCCGTCACCCCGTTCGCCAGCGTCCCGGCGGCGTCGACGGGATGGCCCGTCTCCGTGACCGTCCGCCACCGCCCGATGGCGTCGTAGTGCTCGAGCATGAAGCCCGGCGGGTCGATGCTGCGGTGACAGCTCGCGCACGCGGGGTTGCGGCGGTGCAGCTCGAGGCGCTCGCGCATCGACGCCGGCGCGTCGCCCTCCCCGCGCGCGGGGAGCGGGGGCACGTCGGGCGGGGGGCCCGGCGGCGGCGTTCCGAAGATGGCCTCGAGCAGCCAGCGCCCCCGCAGCACCGGCGAGGTCCGGTGCGGGTACGACGTCAGCGACAGCAGCGAGCCGTGGCCCAGCAGCCCGCCCCGCTGCTCGAGGTCGGGCAGGGTCACGCGCCGGAACCGGCTGCCGTAGACGCCGGGAATGCCGTAGTGCCTCGCCAGCCGCTCGTTCACGTAGGTGTAGTCGGCCCCGAGGAGGTCGAGGACGCTGCGGTCCTCGTCGATGGTGCTGGCGATGAACCGCGCCGTCTCCTGCCGGAACGCCTCCACCAGCTCCTGGTCGAAATCGGGATGGACCGAGGGCTCCGCCCGTACCTCGTCGAGGTTCCGCAGGTGCAGCCACTGCGCCGCGAAGTCGCTCACCAGCGCCGCGCTGCGCGCATCGGCGAGCATGCGCCGCACCTGGCCGCGCAGGACGGCGGGATCGGTCAGCTCGCCGCGCTCGGCCAGGTCGAGCAGCTCTTCGTCGGGAATGCTGCTCCAGAGGAAGAACGACAGGCGCGAGGCGAGCTCGAGGTCGGGCAGCGCGTACGCCTGCCCCGGCGCCGCCCCGGGCGGTTCCTCGTGCACGCGCAGCAGGAAGTCGGGATCGACGAGCAGCCGCTCGAGGGCGAGCTGGATGCCGGTGTCGAAGCCGCCTTCCGTCTTCGCCCGGCCGGCCCGGAAGAAGTCGAGCAGCGTCTCGACGTCGCCGTCCGTGGGCGGCCGGCGGTAGGCGATGCGGGCCAGCCGCGACAGGATGCTCCGGGCGCACGCCTCGCCCCCGGACGGGGCGGCGGGCCGGCACACGAAGATACGCCGCCGGCTCGGC
>JAPOWL010000294.1:0-7245 GCA_026707615.1 Acidobacteriota bacterium
CGGGCTCCGCCTCCGCCTCTGCCGCCGGCTCCGGCTGCGACGGCGCGTCCGCACCGGTGCCCGCGGGCGCATCGGGCTCGCTGAACAGCGCCGCCCGCTCGGCCGCGCCGAGGTACGACAGCCGCAACAGGAGGTCGGCATCCTCGCCGAGGACCTCGCGCAGCTCCCGACCCGAGACCGGCTGGCCGTCGACGGCGACGACGCCGCCGCTGAGCTCGAGGACCCCGACGCCCTCGACCGGGGACCGCGGGAAGAGCCGCACACCGTCGGAGAGCGTCGTCACCTCGAACCGGGCCCGGACCGCCTCGGCGAGGTCCGCCGCGCGCTCGATCGGCGGCTGGACGGCGGAGGCGGAGGCGACCTGCGGGGCCGCGACCACGACAGCTCCGGCCGCGGTCATCAGCCACCCGAGGGCGACCGCCCGCGGGCGCAGTCCCTCTTGCCGGCGGAAGGGAATCACCACTGCTTGTCCTCCTTCGACCTCGGTTCGCGGCCGATCCGGAGCAGGCGGTGCAGCGCGTAGAGTGCCGCCACCCCCACGAACTCGACTGCGACGAGGCCTCCCGTCACCCCGGGCGCCGAGACGGCCTCGCCGAGCCCTCGGCCGACCCGCCGAAGGATGGCCCACCCATCGAGGCCCCCTTCGACCGCTCGTACAACCCAGACGAACCCCTCCGCGGAGAAGTTCAGCAGCGCCACCGCCGCCGACCCGAGGAAGGGCAGCATCGCCAGCAGCACCCACACTGCCGCGACGGCGCCGAGGACCAGGACGGCGACCAGCGCCGCCGCCCGTCTCGGGCCCGACGGGGCACCGGCCGCCGCATCGGCGCCGCCGACGGCCAGCGCCACCCGATCCGCCAGACGGGCCGGCGCGCGGGCCGCGGTCAGGTCGCCGGCCAGGGTGCCGAACAGCCGGTCGGCCTCGTCGGCACGACCCGCCAGCTCGGCTTCCAGCCAGCGCTGCGCGGTAGAGTCCCCTTCGCCTGCCACCGGGTATGGCGCCCCCTTGTGTGTCTACGGGGCGCGGCGCGCGGGCGTTCCGTCAGGCTCCCGGTCGTTCCCGCAGGCGCTCGGCGAGCGCCCGGCGCGCATCCCCGACGCGCGCGCGGGCCGTCTGCTCCGGAACGCCCATCACGTCACCCACCTCGGCGAAGGAGAGGCCGGCCTGGTAGCGGAGCACGATGGCAGCCCGATAGCGCATCGGCAACCCCTCGAAGGCTTCCGCGAGGGGTTCGGCGGCCGCGGCCGAACCGAAGCCGTCCCGGCCGGGGTCGGCGGCCGGTGACGTCGGACGCGGAACCGGCGGCACCGGCTCCTCCCGCCGGTCGCCGCGGCGCAACGATTCGACCGCCGTGTTGTGGGCGATGCGCAGCAGCCACGGCGTCAGTCGTTGATTGGACGGGAAGGCGGACAGCCGCCGGAACGCCTTCACGAACGTCTCCCCGGTGACGTCCGCGGCAGCGTCCGGGGCACCGAGCATGCGGAGCGCAAGGTTGTACACCGCATCCTGATGCCGGTCGATGAGGGCGCGGCGCGCGCTCCGGTTGCCGGACCGCGACTCCCGCACGAGCCGCGCGTCCACCCCTGCGCCTCCGTCGATCCGGGCTGCCTCCGGCGCGCCGGCGGGTGCGGGGGCGGAGTCGTGCATCATTGGTTCATTGCCACCGCAGGGGCTCACTGCCGGCGCAGGCCGAGCGCGAACTCGGCGATGAGCTTCCGGTGCAACTCGCTGACGCCCTCCCCCACCTCGAGGGACTTGGCCTCGAGCAGCAGACGACCCACCTCGTACTCGGCGGAGAACCCGTAGCCGCCGTGGATCTGGATTGCGTCGAGCGCGTTGGCGGTCGCCGCCTCGCTCGCGGTCAGCTTCGCCATCGAAGCCTCCATCGAGCAGCGCGCCACCCCCGCGTCCTTCATGCGGCCGAGGCGGTAGACCAGCGCGCGCGCCGACTCCGTCCGGCAGATCATGTCGGCGATCTTCTGCTGCACCATCTGGAACTCGCCGATGCGCTGCCCGAACGCCTCCCGATCCCGCGCGTAGGGAAGCGTCAGGTCGATGGCGCGCTGCGCCTGCCCCACGCACCGCGCCGCCACCGAGAAGCGGCCCATGTCGAGCGCTCCGCCCAGGATGGGGAACCCGCCCCCGACCTCCCCGAGCACCGCGTCGTCCGGCACCGCGACGCGCTCGAAGTGGATGGTCGCCAGGTTGTCGCGCTTGAGCGTGCGCATCGGCAGGTCGGAGATCTCGACCCCCTCGGCGCGCGGGTCGACGAGGAACACCGTGACCCCGCGGTGGCGGGCGTCCGGGTCCACGGTCGCCGCGACCAGCAGGAGGCCGGCGTGCGCGGCGTGGGAGATGAAGACCTTCGACCCGCTGAGCGACCACCCGCCCGCGGTGCGGACGGCCCGCGTGCGGACGGCGGCCAGGTCGCTCCCGCCGCCCGGCTCCGTCAGGCAGGCCGAGGTCAGCACGGATCCGTCGCAGATGCCGGGCAGCCAGCGCTCCCGCTGCGCGTCGGTCCCGAAGCGGACGATCGACCCGCCGACCAGCGAGTTCGTCACCGAGACGACCGACGCGACCACCCAGTCCACGCGCGCCAGCTCCTCGCAGATGACGCCGTAGGTCACGACGTCGGAGCCGCCGCCGCCGTAGGCCTCCGGCAGCACGGGGGTCAGGTACCCCAGGGGAATCAGCTTGCGGATCAGCTCCCCCGGATAGCGCTCCGCGCGCTCGTGCTCCTCGACGAACGGCAGGATCTCCCGCTCCGCGAACTCCCGGACGGCGCGGCGCACCTGCCGCTGCTCGGGCGCAAGGTCGAAATCGGCGGACCGGCTCGGTCCGGCCGGCGCTTCCGTCGCAATCGTCGCGGTGGTCACGCCTCCTCCTGGTTCCGGCCCGCCATCCAGCGGAGTGCCGAGGCGAGATCGACGGCGGCCCGCGCGAGCTGCCGGATGCGCCCGGCGAGCTCGTCCGATGGCTCGCGTCCCGCCGTGAAGTCGTCCTTGGTCGCGTAGACGTAGCGCGGGATGACGTGGCAGCGATAGTCGAACATCAGGCTGTTCGCGAAGCCGATCGGCGACATGTAGCTTCGCTGGCCGCCGGCGGCGCAGAGGAAGCCGACCGCCTTCGCCTCCCAGGCGCTGCCGGTCAACTCCAGGAGGTTCTTCACCGCCGCGTTCAGGTCGTAGTTGTATACCGGCGACGCGACCAGAATGGCCGCCGCTCCGGCAACCCGCTCCGTCAGCGGACCGATCGCCGGGTGGTCGTAGCACTCCTTGCCGTCGCAGATCGGGACGTCCCAATCCCGCAGGTCGAGCACCTCGCGCGGCGCGCCCATGCCTTCGAGAGCCTCGGCGGCGGCGAGAGCCAGGAGGTGCGACCGGCTGGCCGGATTCAGGGAACTGGAGACGACGAGCACGGGGGGCACGGCGTCGACGACGGAGGACATCGCCGTGAAGTATACGGGGCCGGAAGCTGCTCGTCGCAACTCGCGGGCGGCGCATCCCCCGGTGTCGTCGAGGACGTCCGCCAGCGGACTCCCGTCGGGATGCTCTCAGACCGCGCGCCGCTCGTGGAGGGCCGCGATCGCCTCGGACGAGTAGCCGAGTTCCCGCAGGATGGCCTCGGTGTGCTCCCCGAGCGCCGGCGCCGGGCCCCGGATGCGGCCCGGCGTCGCCGAGAGGTGAAAGGGCGTCTCGGCGACCGGCGCCGGCTCGTTCGTGCCGGGCGCCGCGACGGAGCGGAGGAAGCCGATGGCCTGCACGTGGGCGTCGTCGAGAACCTGCTGCGGCGAGAGCACCGGCCCCGCCGGGATGCGCGCCGCGTCGAGTGCGGCGAGGGCCTCCGCCGTCGTCCGCTCCCCGCACCACGCCGCCATCCGCCGGCTGATCGCCTCGCCGTTGTCGCCGCGCAACCGGTCGTCCGCGAAGCGGGGGTCGTCGAGCCAGTGCGGCTCCCCGATGAGCGCGGTCCAGCGCTCGAAGAGCGGTTGGCCGATGCACTGCACCAGGACCCAGCCGTCGCGGGTCCGGAAGGCGTCCGAGGGCGCCTGCGTCTGGCTCCGGTTCCCTGTGGCCACGCGATCCGGCCGGATCATCGCCTGCTCCATCAGCACCCCGTTGGCGACGGTCAGCGCCGAGGCGAGGAGCGACCCCCGGACGTGCTGCCCCTGGCCGGTGTCGCGGCGCACCAGGAGCGCGGCCAGGGTGCCGACCGTCGCGGCCAGGGCGGTCGTGAAGTCGACGTAGGGCGCGTAGGCCTTCGTCGGCTCGCCGGGCCGCCCCGAGAGATACATGACGCCGGACATCGCCTGCCCGATCCCGTCGAAGCCTAGCCGGTGCGACGCCGGCCCGCCGGCCCCGAACGCCGACACGCTGGTCAGGATCACGTCCGGCTTGACGGCGGAGAGCGCGTCGTAGTCGAGGCCGAGAGCCTCGAGCGCGGCATCCGGCAGGTTCGCCACCACGACGTCGGTGGTGCCCACCAGACGCTGCAGCACCTGGCGCCCCTCGCGGGTCCGCGGATTCAGCGTCATCCCCCGCTTGCCGCGGTTCATCTGGAGGTAGAAGGCCCCGTCCCCGTCCCCGGTGACCGGCATCAGGAACCGGTCCTCACCCCCGCGGACCTTCTCGACCCGAATCACCTCGGCCCCGAGGTCGGCGAGGAGCGCGGCGCAGAACGGCCCCGCGATGAAGCGGCCGAAGTCGAGAACGCGGATTCCCTGCAGCGGATCAGGCAGCATGGGCCGAAAGAGGTGCGAGGCCGTCCTCACTGCTCCGCCGCCGGCGCCAACTCCATGAGCGTGCGGTAGAACACCAAGAAACTCCTCGATCGATTGGCGTCCGGGTCCACATGTTCTGCGATCGCGCGTGCCGCCTCTGTCTTCCGCAGCCCTCCCTTGAAGTAGCCATGTCGCTTGAGGATGCGCTCGAACGCCTCCCACGTCCTCACGATCCCGTCCGGATCGCGATACGTTCGGCGGCCCGGTATACGCGGCGATACCTTCGGGTAAGCCTTCAGCACGGCCTGCCAGTCACCGAAGTACCACGCTTCGAGCTCCTCCACGACAATCCTCGTGGCCACCTGCCAGTGCGGGTCCTGCGAGCGTGTACGAAGTCCCGCCCGTCGCACGTTGGCTTCGATCTCGGCCTTGAGCATAGCGCAATCATCGTCGTCGCGGTCGACCAGCACGAACACGCGCCAATCCTCGGGTAGCCAATGTGCGTAGCCTCGCAAGCGATCCGCGATCTTCCGTCTCAAGGCATCCTTGCACTGAAACGGATGGACTTCGTGGCTACAGGTCTCGGGGAGGAGCTTCGGCAACAGGGTTCGCAGAAAAGCCTCCATCGACTGCTCTTCTACCAACAACTCGACGTGCATCAGGAACTCCGCCGCGAGCCTCGACTCCTCGGTGCGCCTTCGTTTACCAGTGGGTCCCCGAGTCCGAATTGCCCTTCCATCCACAAGTCGCCGAGTGTCGCTCCTTCTTGAAGAAACCTGTCGACACCCTGGATGTCCGATGTCCGCTCCACGTGGGTATATCCCCGCTCGTCTCGCCACAACACCCGCACTTCCTTGGAACGCGCATTCTGGACAAAGAACGGAGAATGAGTCGTGACAAGAAGCTGAGTACGTTCGCTGGCAGCGCGACACTCCTCCGCCAACTCCGGAAGCAGACGCGGATGAAGGAAATTCTCCGGTTCCTCCACCCCGATGAGCCTCGGAGGCACGGGATCGTGGAGCAGCGTGAGATACGCGAGCATCTTCAGGGTTCCGTCGGAGGCGAATCGCGACAGCACGGGCACTCCAAAGGGTGCGTCCTTGACCCGCAAGACGAGCGAGCCATCGGCCATAGCTACGGCTTCCGCGTGGTCCACCCGTGGCACGCGCTGCCGGAGGGCTTGGAAAATAGCGTCCAGCCTCTCGGGATGTCGCTCGTGGAGGTACTGTACGACGTTAGCCAGATTGTCGCCCGTCGAGGAGAGCCGCTCCTCGCCTCCTGCTTCGGACTTGCCACGTGCGGTGTCGGCCGAAAGGTATGACAAGTGCCAGCTTGCTACGAAGTCGCGCAACGCGATGACGCGCGGGTTCTCGGCGAGCATCCCTAGCGTACTGACCGCCAAGACGTCCGGCCCCGCCAAGCTTCGCGGTACGCGTGTATCACTCTGCTCCGGCGCCTCGCCGGTGACCACTTCGCCGGTACCATGCCGGTAGTCCATGAAGTTGAACGGGCGACCCGATCCGCCACTTCGCGTCCAACGAAGGAACTCGTGGCTGACGACCGGGCGTCCCCGCTCTTCGTCGAGTTCCAGGTGATACGTGATGAGAGGCGTCCTGGGGCGTTCCCTGTACTTCAACTCGACGATAATCGGCCCAGTACTGTCGCGGCTCCGCAGTTCTCGGAAACGCCCACGGCGATCCCACGCGCGGCGGAGACCTCCGGTGAAGCACTCGGACAGAAAGGCGAACACGTCGAAGACGGTGGACTTGCCACTGCCATTCGGCCCGAGCAGCACTGTGATCGGCGTCAACTCCTTCAGCGTGATGTCGCGAAGCGCTCGGTAGTTCCGTACCTTAAGCGCCGTCACTCGCGGCGGGGTCGCGCCGTTCATGCGCGGTGGTGCCTCGTCAGGAATGCCGTCCGGCCCGGATGCTCTCGGATGCGTCCACGAACCACGACCAGTCGGACGGCTGCGTCGGCGGTGAGCCGCATCTCCGCGCCTGCCCAGCTCTCGCCGCCACTACGGCAGCGGAAGCTGGCGGCTCTCCTTCTCGCGCGCCTGGTCGAAGGCGGCGCGGGGCTCGGGCGTGCGCACCTGCTCGAGCCAGAAGACGCCGTCGTAGGGGACGGAGTTGCCGCGAGTGCCGATGAGGTCCACGTCGCCGTCGCCGTCCATGTCGCGGACGAGGAACTTGTCGAACATGCCACGGACGCGGCGCGAGACGTCGTGGCGGATCCAGGTCCCGGCCGGGTCGCCGGGGTGCTCGAACCACGCCAGCCGGCCCGCGCGGTGGCCGGGCGAGATCTCGACGGCGTCGGCGTCGCGCGGGTCCTGGCTGTAGGCGCCCGAGAAGGCGTCCAGGCGGCCGTCGCCGTCGATGTCGGTCAGCACGAAGCCGACCAGGCGGTCGGGCGCGAGGCCGCCGATCGTGTGCGGGAGCCACGTATCGGCCGGATCCGCCGGCTGCTCGAGCCACGAAAGCCCGTTGCGCTCGTCCCGGATCGCGATATCGATGCGCCCGTC
>JAPOWL010000294.1:7255-12672 GCA_026707615.1 Acidobacteriota bacterium
CGCCCGTCGCCGCTCAGGTCCGCGAAGTCCATGTTGAAGCCGGTGACGACGGCCTCCGGCCCGATCTCGATGCGGTGCTCGACGAACGCGATCTCGTCGTCGCTGACGTTCTCGAACCAGAAGATCCGCCGCTCCATGCGCGAGCCGCCGATGACGTCGAGGTCGCCGTCGCCATCCAGATCGAAGGGCTGCGAGTTGATCGGCACGATGACGCGGGCCAGCTCGTGCTCCACCCAGGCGTCGCCGTCGAGCGGATCGTCGGGGACCGCGAACCAGGAAACCGGGTGCGTCTCGGTGGTGCCGCGCGGCGGGTTCTGGCCGCCCTTGTTGGCGGCGACGACCTCCGGCCGGCCGTCGTCGTCGAAGTCGGCCAGGAAGACCCGGATGTACGACCCGCGATCGTCCGTGGAGGCGGGAATCACCCGCTTCCAGCGCGCGGCCCGCCCCGTGGCGCCGGGGTTCTCGAAGTAGATCAGGTGCGCGAGCTCGCAGGCCACGACGACGTCCGGGTAGCCGTCACCGTTCACGTCGCCGATGGCGACATCCTCGGCCGCGCCCGCCTCCTCGCCCTCGGCCAGCGTGTAGAGGTCCCAGACGTCGGGGTCCGCGGAGCCGTAGGCGATCCGGACGTGCCCGTCCGCCACGCCGTCGTAGGTGGTGTCGGACTCGTGCACGGAGACGATGTCGAGGTGTCCGTCCCCGTCGAGGTCGGCCATCTCGAGGCCGTCGCTCCCCGCCAGCACGACGCCGCCGACGGCGAGGTCATCGATGATGTGCTCGCGCCAGGAGATGTACGAGCCGTCGGCCGCGCGGGCGGTGGTCGGCGTGTCAGCGACGGTCGGCGTGTCGGCGGCCGAGGCGCCCGAGGACTGCCCCGGCGCCGCTGCGGCGACCTGGCCGACCCCGGTCAGCAGCGCGGCCAGCGGCAGCGCGAGCGTGGAAAGCCACCTGTTGCGTGCGCTCACCAGTCACCTCCGGGAGGCCGGACGCTACTCGCCGGCCATTCGTCGCCTGCGGCTCCGCTTGGCGCCCAGCCTACCCGCCAGGAGTCCGCGCCGCTCGGCGGCGCCGACTCCCTATGGCTCGGTCGGCGCCGGATGGACGGTGACGGTCAGGTTCACCGGGCTGACGTGGACCGTGTCGTCCGCGACCGCCTGGAGGACGTAGGTGCCGGGCTCGGAGAAGCGCGCCGTCGTCACCGCCCGGCCGCCTCCGTCGAGCTGGACGACCTGCGGGTCGAACGTCACCCGGCCGGGACCGCGCCAGTGCAGCCACGTTACCGCGAGGCCGGTGGCCGCCGCCTGGCGCGGGTCGACCATCGCCTGCGACTTCGGTCCGCGGCGCACGTTGCGGCGCGCCAGCGCCTCGTTCGGCGGCGGGACCCCGTCGTCGCCGGCCAGCACCGCCAACTCGAGCCCGTCCGGGAGGGTGACCGAGCGTGCCGTCTCGCCGTCGACGCGGATCGCCGGGGCCTGGTTGTCGTCGTAGCCCTGGGCCGAGCCGGTGCCCCGGTTCAGCCGCATCACGTCGTGGTTGATCTCCCACACGGGCCACAGCGAGGCGAAGGCCTTGTCGGTTCGGCCGTTGTGCGTGACGGTCCAGACCAGGTCCTTGTCGCCCCAGTCGGCAGGCACGCGCACCTCGAAGACGAACTGCTGCCGGCGCGGGTAGAAGTGCGTCGGCTGCCCCTGGTCGGCGTCGCCCGGCTCCAGGAAGTTGTTCTCGCCGACGGGGATGACCGGCTGCTCCTCGTAGTTCCGGTTCAGGTAGCCGAACACCATGGTGAACGACCCGTCGGCGTTCCGCTCCCATCCTTCGAACACCGGCTGGACGTTCTGGCCGGCCAACCACCGGGTCTGCCCCTCCGCCGCTGCGCCGGCCAGGAGCACCGCCACGACCGCACAGATCACCGCGCGCGTTGGTCTCATCATCGATGTCCCCGTGCGACCCGGGAGTCTGCTGCTCCGCGCAGCGCCGAGCCAACCCTCCCAACCTCGGGAAGTGCACCCCGCGCTACGACGCCGCCCCCCGGGGCAGGTGGGAGGCGGGCCGGCGGAGCCCGTGGCCGCGCCGGCCCGCCGAGAAGCCGTCAGTTGTCGTTGTCCGCCGCCGCTTCCCGCGCCTCGAGCTCGGCCTGGAAGTCCTCGTCGTTCAGCTCGTACCAGCTCACCCACGAGAAGCTCATGTCGTCGCTCGATCGCTGCCCGAAGCCGGCCCAGTTGCGCGGGTCGTCGTTCCAGCGGTTGCCCTCGGAGTTGTCGTGCCAGCTGATGACGTGCAGCGTCGTGCCCCGGGGCAGCAGCGGCCCGGCGTCGTCGGCGTAGTTGTAGACGATGTGCCAGCCGAAGTCCCAGTCCGCGCAGTTCAGCATCTCGGTCGTGTTGTCCGGGAAGATCGCTTCCAGGCACTGCCGCTTGCCGAGGTTGTGCAGGTGGGGCTGGAACCCGGTCAGGTGCGCGTTCTCCTTCAGGCGGAAGTAGCCGTCGTGGCGCACGTTGCTCGCGCCGGCCGGGATGTCGAGATCCTCGTTGTCGCCGACGTGGGCCGAGATGAGCTGCCGCTGCGGCTCTACGCCCCGCGGGTAGAAGGTCAGGCCCACCGCGGTGCGGTCGACGATCTCCCGCCCGATGGAGTGGTAGTGCATGTTGAAGCGGATCTTCGACCCGGCCTTGATCAGGCGGCCGTGCCCGTCCGGGAAGATGTCGCCGTTCTTGCCCAGGGCATATTCGTTCAGGAAGCTCCCGAGGAAGCTGTCGGCGTCGGTCTCGTCGTTGACGACGCCGGTCACGGCGTGATGCACCACGGGGAAGCTCTCCGCGCTCGGCTTCGTCTCGACCGCCTTTACCCAGCGGTCCTCCGTGAGCCCCGAGTCCGACTCCAGGTTGCCCCACCAGTCGGGCGCCTCGGCCGCCACGACGAACGGCTCGGGGATCTCGACGATCCAGTCCGGGGTCCCGATGTGCCACTCGTTCATCTGCTGGAACTCGACCGGGGGCGGCATGTCGGCCGGATTGCCCCGCGGAGCGCCGTTGTCGACCCACTGCGCGATGGTCTCGATCTCCGTGTCGCTGAGCGACTTGTCTTCCTTGAAGTCCTGCACGCCGATGTTCTTGTCGATGTACCACGGCGGCATCGTGCGGGTGACGACCTTCTCGCGGATGGACCGCGCCCAGGGCCGCGTCTCCTCGTAGGTCAGGAGCGACATCGGGGCGATGGATCCGGTCCGGTGGCACGCCTGGCACGACCGCTGCAGGATGGGCGCCACGTCGCGGGTGAACGTCACCTCGTGGTCGTCCTGCGCGGCGGCCGGCGTCGGCGCCGCGACGACACTGGCCGCGGCAATCAGGACCGCCGCGAAACCGAGCCGACGGAATCGGGTGCTCGACATGTTCCAAGCCTCCTGAGCCCTCGACGGGCGCTCAGCGAACGGGAGGGCGGACGCCCCCGGGGCGCCGCCGCGTCGATCGCGTATTGTGACCCGAACCGGCCGCCGCCGCCAACCCCTTCCCGGTGCACGCCTCGTCTGCGAGGCGCCGCTCTACCGATCCGCGCCGGCCCGCCCGACCAACGTTGTCAGCACCGTCTGCATGGTGGATTCGAGCCCGTCCACGCGGCCCGTCAGGCGGTCCACCTTGCCGTTGACCACGAGTAGGCCGATCACCGCCGCCACCCCGCTCACGGCACCGGTCAGAGCCCCGATCATCGTGACGATCTCCACGCTCACGATGTCCTCCGATTCCCCGGCTCGCGACTCTCCGATAACCTGCCGGACGGTGGGCCTGCCATGCAAGGCCGCTGCCGACCACCGGTCTGGCGCGCCCTGACGGGCGCGTTGGGCCTACGGCCGCACCGTGAAGACGTACAGGGCGTTGCCGGTGTCGGGATGGGTGATCTCCGGGCTCAGCAGCGCCGGCACGCGCCGCGGGCTGCCGCCGCCCAGTCCGGTCGGGACCGCGACGAACTGCGCTCCGTCGACGCCGTAGGTGATCGGAAAGCCCTGCACGGAGGTGCCCAGCCGGGTCTCCCACAGCACCTCCCCGGTGGCGGCGTCCAGGGCGCGGAAGTTGCGGTCGACGTCGCCCGCGAAGGCGAGGCCGCCCCCGGTCGTGAGCACGGCGGTCGTGAAGGCGGCCCGCTGCTCGATGCTCCAGCGCTCCTCCAGCGTCTCGACGTCGTACGCCGCCAGCTTGCCGAGGTTGCCCCCCGTGCCCGGCATCTCGAACCACTTGCGGTCCGCCTGCGAGCCGCCCGAGCCGATCTCCAGCGCCACCTCGCGGCCGGCAATCTCGAGGCAGCTCTGGCTCAGCGGAATGACGAGCGCGCCGGCGCCGGGGCTGTAGGCCATGGCGTGCCAGTTGTGGCCGCCGGCGGTGCTGGGGCAGACCGAGACCCAGTCGCCGATGCCGGCGTCGGCGATGTCCTGGCGGAAGGTGACGGCGCCGGTGACCGGATCGATCCGATCGAAGACGTTCTGGAAGACGGTCTCCGCGTGCCCGAGGAAGGCGCCCGACTCGCGATCGATCTTCCAGAGGATGCCGTGCTTGCCGATGGTGAACAGCGCCCGGCGGCCACCGGTGTCGATGAGCACCTGCTCGAAGCCCTCGTCGAGGACGAGCGCCTCGCCGGGGACGTGCTGCCGGAACCAGCGGATCGACCCGTCGTCCGGGTCGAGGGCCAGGGTCGAGTTGGTGTAGAGCGCCGGGTCGTGCACCGTGAGGCCCCGGCTGGCCGGCACCCACGGCTTGGCCTGCGCCACCGGCCAGTAGAGCAGCCCCAGGGCCGGGTCGTAGCTGCCGGGGATCCACGAATCGCCGCCGCCGCGCAGCGCCAGCGGCAGATCGCCCCACGAATCGCCGCCCGGCTCGCCCGGCGCGGCGATGGTGAGACGCCGCCACAGCTCCTCGCCCGTCGCCGCGTCGTGGGCGGTGACGAAGCAACTGTCGGGCATGAAGCGCGAGCAGCCGTTGATCCCGTTGATGACCTTGCCGTCGGCAACGATCGGTCCGCTGGAGTTCGCGTAGCCGTCGTTGTAGTCGGCCATGCGCGTCTCCCAGACCACCTCGCCGGTCCGCGCGTCGAGGGCCAGCATGTACGCGTCGCGCGTGCCCATGAACAACGTCCCGCCGTAGATCGCGAGGTTCCGACTCCCCGCCCCGCGGAACGCCTCGGGCAGCGGGCGCCGGTACTCCCACAGCAGGGTCCCGGTGGCGGCGTCGAGTGCCTGCACGACGTTGCCGGGACTGGCCAGGTACATCACGCCGTCGTAGACGAGAGGCGTCGGCTGGTTGCGCCCGTCGGCCATCGCCCACACCCAGGCGAGCTGCAGGCGGCCGACGTTGTCCCGGTCGATGGCGTCGAGCGGGCTGTAGCCCCAGCCGTCGTACGTGCGGCGGTACATGAGCCAGTCGTTCGGATCG
>JAPOWL010000463.1 GCA_026707615.1 Acidobacteriota bacterium
GCGCAAGCTCCTGGGACGGTGGGGGCTGGGGCCGACCCGGAGCCTGCGACGGGTCGGCGGCGCTACCCCCGCCGCTCCTCCAGCTCCTCGAGGGTGCGGGGCCAGTCGCGCCCGAGCAGGCGCGAGAGCGAGCGGTCGGCGAGCAGCCGCCCGCCGGTCTGGCACGCGGCGCAGTAGTTCGACTCGTTGCTCGCGTAGACGATGCGCTGCACGGGCGAGCCGCAGACCGGGCACGGCTTCCGGTAGCGTCCGTGGACGGCCATCGCCGGATGGAACGCCGTCACCTTCTCGGGGAAGCGGTCGCCCGCCTCCCGGCGCAGCCGCGCGACCCATGCGCGGAGGGTCGCCTGCGTCGCCTCGTGGAGCCGCGCGATCTCGTCGTCCGTCATCCGGCTCGTCAGCTTGAGGGGCGAGAGCCGCGCCGCGTGCAGGATCTCGTCGGAGTAGGCGTTGCCGATCCCGGAGAACAGCCGCGGATCGGTGAGGCTGCGCTTCACCGTGTGGTTCTCTCGGGTCAGCGCCTCCGCGAACGCCGCGCGGTCCGCCGCGAGGACGTCGATGCCGCCCCGGTCGTGCGCGCCGAGCGCCGCCTCGCCCTCGACGAGGTGCAGCGAGGCGCGCTTGATGGAGCCGGCCTCGGTGAGCAACAGCGTGCCGCTCGGGAAGTCGAACGCGGCCAGCCCGAGCTTGCGGGGGACCGGCGCGCCGCGGTCCCGCCAGCGCAGCCGACCGGCAATCATGAGATGGATGACGAGGAACAGCCCGCCCGCGAGCGCGAGAACGATGCGCTTGCCGAGGCGGCGGACGCCCCGGACCGTCGTTCCCTCCGCGGCGTCGAGCGGCGGCGTCACGGAGCGCAGGACGAAGGGGCGCAGCACCCGGATGCGGGTCAGCTCCTGCCCGGCGACGCGCCGCTCGAGACACGCCACGTAGACCTCGACGTCCGGCAACTCGGGCACGAACGCCAGTGTATGATGGCTCCCCCTCGCCGATGGAGTACCAGATCCGCCAGTACGGTCTCGAGCAGGGCGCGCTCGAGATCGAGTACATGGAGGAGTACTTCGGCGAGTTCCCGCGCCGCAAGACCGCCACCGAGGTGGTGGGCCGCTTGGCGAGCCGCGACCACCAGATCCTGATGGCCGAGGCGCCGCTGCCCGAGGATCCGTCCGCCGTGGTGCCGGTCTCCTACAAGGTCTCCCACGAGCTGCGCCTCGACGAGAGCGAGGCGAAGCTCGCCGATCTCGTGACCCGCCTGCGGGGGACGGTGGAGTTCGCGGGCCGCAAGGTGCTCTACAGCTGGATCGGCGCGACGCGGCGCGACTGGCGCGGCCAGGGGTTCTTCCGCGCCCTGACGGAGGAACAGGAGGCGTGGGCCCACGACAACGGCTTCGACGAGATCGTCGTCAAGACCAAGAACCGCTTCTACGACATGCGCGGCACGCTCGACACGCTGCGCTTCGATGTCGTCAAGTTCGAGCCGCACCGCGCCGACAACCGCGAATCGAAGGTCTACCTGAGCAAGAAGCTGGGCCTCGAGGTGCTGAACCGCCACCGCAGCAAGCGCTCCGTCGTCCGCAGCCCCGGCTGATCCGCAGCTCCGGCTGATCCGCGCCGCAACGTGATAGGGTCGAAGGGTGTCGTGGACCGACCGGATCTCCCTGTACATCGCCGCCGGTGCGATCGTCGTCACGCTCGGCGTGGGGGCGTGCTCTACCAACGCGCGTTTCAACGACGTGAACGCGCGCTTCGACGACGTGAACCGGCGCATCGATGACGTGAACCGGCGCATCGATGGCATCCAGGACGACATCCGCGAGCTGCGGGCCCTGGTCGTCGACGCGATTCAGCGAGCCGCTCCCGCGGAGAACTGACCCCGTCCCGCTTGCCCATCATCCGGGTCACAGCCCACGAAGATCCCCGCCTCGCCGACTTCGACGTCGTTCCCGACCCGGTGCGCCTGCGCGAGAGCGGGCAGTTCGTCGTCGAGGGCCGCTTCGCCATCGAGACGCTGCTCCGGGAGCGGCGCTTCCGCGTGCGGGCGCTGCTGCTGACCGAGAGCACGCACCGCGCGCTCGCCGCCGACCTCGCCGCGCCGGACCGGTCGGGCGTCGACGTGTACGTGGCGTCGGCCGCCCACTTCCGGATTGGCGGCTACGACTTCCACCGCGGCTACCTGGCTCTTGCCGACCGGCCCGCGCCGACCCGGCTGGACGAGCTGCTCGACGCCGCCCCGCCCGATGCCCCCCTGCTGGTCCTCGAGCGCGTCGCCGATCCGGACAACGTCGGCAGCCTGTTCCGCAACGCCGCGGCCTTCGGCGCCGGCGCCCTCGTCCTCAGCCCCGGCTGCGCCGACCCCTTCTACCGCAAGGCGATCCGCACCTCGGCCGGCGCGACGCTGCGGCTCCCGTTCGCGGCCGCCTCCGACTGGCCCGCTGCTCTGGGCCTGCTGCGCACCCGCGGCTACGTCGTCGCGGCGCTGACGCCGCTGCGAGGCGCGGCGGGGGAGGCGACGGCGGAGCTGGGGGACTTCGTCGCCGGGCGCCCGCGGGAGCGCCCAGTGGCGCTCGTCGTCGGCACGGAGGGAGCGGGCCTCACCGCGGGGGCCCTGGCCGCGGCGGACGCGCGGGTGCACATCCGCATCGACCCGTCCGTCGATTCGCTCAACGTCGCCACCGCTGCCGCCATCGCGCTGCAGCAGCTCTACCGCGGCCGCAGCGCGTAGGGCTCGCGATCCCTTGCCGCGTCGTCATGTTCGTGTCCCTTCTATAATCGCGAACCAGCGGCACTGCAGCGGGAGCGAGGAGCGACGATGACCCTGCGACCCCTACCGGCGTTGTGTCTGGCCGTCGTTCTCGGCGGAGTCGCGTTCCCGGCGGCCTGGTCGCCGGCCCTCGCCCAGGACGAGGTTCCGGAGCTGCTCCGGGACTACGTGCCGGTGACCGACGAGATGCTGCGGGATCCCGATCCCGCCGACTGGATCACGTTCCGCAACGGCTATGCCCAGTGGGGCTACAGCACGCTCGACCAGATCGACGCCGACACGGTGGGCGAGTTGCGCCTCGTCTGGTCGCGGGCGATGCGCGCCGGCCCGCAGGAGGTGGAGCCGACGGTCTACGACGGCGTGATGTTCCTCGTCAACTCCGAGGACATCGTGCAGGCCCTCGACGCCACGACCGGCGACCTGCTGTGGGAGTACCGCCGCCGGCTGCCGGCCGGGATCGGGAACCTCACCGGCACGCGCTACCGCTACCGCAACCTGGCACTCTACGACGACAAGGTCTTCCTGGCGACCAACGACGCGTTCCTCGTCGCCCTCGATGCGCGGACGGGCGACGTCGTGTGGGAGACGCAACGCGCCGACTACCGCGACAAGGTGGCCCAGACGGCCGGGCCGGTGATGATCAAGGGCAAGGCGATCACCGGCTCGCGTTGCGACCCGTCGAGCCCGCTGCCGGGCGGCTGCTTCATCACCGCGCACGACGTGGCGAGCGGCGAGGAGCAGTGGCGGGTCTTCACGATCGCGCGCGCCGACGATCCCGGCGGCGACACGTGGGGCGGGCTGCCGCTCTCCGCGCGCCGGCACGCGTCGATCTGGATGGTCGGGAGCTACGACCCCGAGCTGGACCTCGTCTACTGGGGCACCGGCGTCACGGCGCCGACGCCGGAGGCGTTGCGCGGCGCCGGCAAGGCCGATCTGCTCTATACGAACTCCACCCTCGCTCTCGATCCGGACACCGGCGAGATGGCGTGGTACTTCCAGCATCTCCCGCGCGACAACTGGGATCTCGACCACCCGTTCGAGCGCATCCTGGTGGAGACCGAGCTCGCGCCGGACCCGGCCGCCGTCCCCTGGATCAGCCCGCGCGTGCGGCCGGGGGAGCGGCGCAAGGTGGTGACCGGCATCCCCGGCAAGACCGGCATCGTCTGGACCCTCGACGCCGCGACCGGCGAGTTCCTCTGGGCACGGCCGACGATCCACCAGAACATCATCACGGACATCGACCTCATGACCGGCCGTCCCGCGATCAACGAGGACTCGGCGCCGACCTCGCTCGACGAGCCGTCGTTCGCCTGCCCGCACCTGCTCGGTGGCAAGGACCAGCCGTCCGGGGTCTACAGCCCCGACACCGGCGCGCTCTACATGCCGCTGAACAACACCTGCGTCGACCTCGCCATGTCGGTCGAGCGCGCCGAGCCGAGCGACGGCTACGGCCTGAGCATCCGGGTGCGGCACGTCCCCGACGTGGATCCCGACACCGCGCCCATCGGCCGCCTCGAAGCGGTGTCGGCCTCGACCGGCCGCACGCTCTGGCTCTACCAGCAGCGCGCCCCGATCTACGGGTCGCTGCTCGCCACGGCGGGCAATCTCGTCTTCGGCGGCGACGTGGTGCGCCGCTTCCGGGCCTTCGACGCCGAGAGCGGCGACGTGCGGTGGGAGACGATCCTGAACGGCCCGGTGAGCGGCCGTCCGATGACCTACAGCGTGGGCGGGCGCCAGTATCTCGCCATCACCGCCGGGGGCGTGACGCAGGCCTCGATGCTGCTCCGCCTGACGCCGGAGCTCACGACGCCGACCGGCAGCAACACGATCTTCGTCTTCGCGCTGCCGGAGTAGCGCGCGCGGCCGGGAGCGCCGGTCGACCCGGCGGTCGCGGGGTCGCGCGGTTCAGTTCCGGCCCGAGGTGCAGCACCAGGTGAGATTCGGCCGGTTGGGCGCTCCCGATGCTGTCCGCGTTGCGGATAACGGGCGTCAGTAGTCGGCCGCGGCCAGCGAGGCGCGGAGGATCCGCTCCGCGTTGCGCTGCACGATGTGGCGGTTGGCGTAGGCGGGGTGGCACCAGTTGACCAGCCGGTCATGGAGCCGGCGGGCCCCGTAGCCCGCGCTCGTCGTGGCCTCGATCAGCCGCGTGCGATCGATCTCGACGTACCCCTCGGGCGTGAACCGCGCGATGATGAGGTAGCCGTCGTCGTTGTTGACGAAGTAGCGATCCTGATGGCGCACGATGAACGCGCCGCCCCAGCGGGCCTGCGGCGTCATCTCCCCGCTCATCCACAGCCGCTCGCCCGTCCGGGCGTCGAGGCCCCGCAGCTCGCCGTAGCTGCCGACCCCGTACACGGTGTCGCCCACGATCTGCGGGGGCGTGACGACGGCATGCAGGCCGTCGGTCTCGTGCGGCAGCTCGCTGCGGCTCGACCCCTGCCACAGCATCGTCGCGGCGGGCCGGTCGGGGTTGAGCCGCATCATCAGGGAGCCGACGTGGAAGTTGCTGACGAACAGGTAGTTGCCGGCCCGGACCGGCGTGACGACGTTCATGCTGCCCGCGTCCCAGCGCTGTTCCCAGTACCTCTCGCCGGTCGTCGGGTCGAGGGACACCAGTGCGGAGGGGTGCCAGACGATCAGTTGCCGGACGCCGCCCGCCTCGTGGATGACCGGTGCGGCCCGGCTCCCGCCGGTGACCTCGAGGGCGCGCCACAATTCCCGGCCGGTCCGCTTGTCGAAGGAGACGACGAGGGCATCCGGCTCCCCGCCGACCACCGCGATCAACTGCTCGCCGTCGACGAGCGGCGCGCTGGAGGTGCCGGACTCCGGCATGCTGGCGTCGTACTCCGCGAGGTAGTCGCGGTGCCAGATGACCTCTCCGGTCTCGACGTCGAGACACCAGAGCCGGCCGGTGGCGCCGAGGACGTAGACGCGGTCGCCGTCGACCGTGGGCGTGGCCATCGGTCCCGCCGCGTACGACAGCAGGAGCGCGCGGTAGGTCGTGCGCCAGGCATGGGTCCACAGGATCGCGCCGGTCTCCTCGTCCAGGGCCAGGACCCGCTCCGTGCCGTCCATCGTGCGCGAAGCCGGGTCCTCCTCCCAGTCGGTGACGAAGACGCGGCCGTCGGCCACGGCCGGTCCGCCGAAGCCGTTGCCGATCGGGACGCTCCACGTCACCTTGAGGCCGTCTTCGGGAAAGCGCTCGACGATTCCCGTCTCGCGCCAGACGCCGAGCCGATCCGGCCCCCTCCACTGCGGCCAGTCCTCGGCGTGCAGTCCCGTGGTCGTCAGGACGACCAGGCCTGCGGCTGCCCCAAGCGCTCGTCCTGGCACGTGAGGGCGCGTCGGCACCCGCCGAGCATACCGGAGGCCGGTCGAGGCCGTGCCGGCGCGGGGCGGTGCCCGCGGGTATATATTGGGGCAGCACGCCTGCCGCGACCGAGGGCAGGCGAGGGAGGAGAACCCACATGAAGCGACAGGCTCAATCCCGGGTGAGCGTCCTGCTCGCCCTCGTGACGGCGGGCGTGGTCGCGATCTTCGTTTTCGGCGAGCCGTCGACGACGGCGGCTCCCCAGAGCAACTTCGTCGGCGGTGAGCCGACCCGGCCGGACTCGTCCGACATGCGGGCGCTTCGGCTGCGCTTCGAGGCGGGGGTCCGCTCGAACTGGCACAGCCACGCCGGCTGGCAGATCCTGGCCGCCGAGGAGGGCCGGGGCCGGACGCAGGCGCGCGGCGGGGAGATCATCGAGCTCGTGCCCGGCGGGCGTCCGGTCTTCGCGCCGGCGGGCCTCGTGCACTGGCACGGCGCGTCGCCCGACGAGCACGTCGTGCAGCTCACCATCCTCGGCGGCGGCGACGGCGGGCCCACCTCCTGGATGGAGCCCGTGAGCGAGGAGGACTACCGGGGCCAGTAGGCCCCCGGATCCGGCGGGCTGCAGGGCCCGCCCAACGCATGCGGGGCGGCAGGACGGTCGCATCGTCGACGCGTCCCGCCGCCCCTTCCTCTCGTCCGGCGACGTCGTGCGCCTCCCTCATCCGGCTCTGCCTTCCGGCAGATCCACAGTAAGCTGCGGATGTGTCGGACTCGGCGACCCGGCGGGGCGCGCGGGTCATCGGGAGATCCTCCGGTAGCGTCGGCCCGGCAGACGCTCACGCGGGGCGTGCCGGGTTCAAGCCGGCAGCCTCCGCGAGCGACGCGGCGGGAGGCGTGGCGCGGGCCACGAGCAGCGTCAGGTCGTCGCTCTGCACGGCGCCGGAGAATCGTTGCACCGCGGTCTGGAGTGCGGCCAGCAGCTCGGGGACCGCGAGGTGACGGTGGGCGGCGACCGCATCGCGCAGGCGGCCCTCGCCGAACTCTTCGTCGTTGTCGCTGAACGCCTCCGTCACCCCGTCGCTGCAGACGACCAGCGTGTCGCCGGGCTCGAGCACCGTCGCCGCGGACTCCCCGAACCAGTCCTCGAAGAGGCCGATCACCGTTCCGGTGGCATCCAGCGTCTCGACCGCGCCGCCGGCGCGGGCGAGCAGCGGCGGAACGTGGCCGCAGTTGACGTAGCGCAGCCCGCGGGTCGCCTGGTTGAACTCGGCGAGGAACAGCGTCGCGTAGCGGTCGTCCGGGGTCGAGGCGAAGAAGAGACGGTTCGCGCGCTCCACGAGCCGGGCCGGATCGTCGGCCCCGGCCGCGTACTGGCTGCGCAGGGTAGCCTGCAGGTTGGCCATGAGCAGCGCCGCCCCGATGCCCTTGCCGGCGACGTCGGCGAGCAGGATGGCGATGCGTTCCGCGCCCAGGACGACGAAGTCGTAGTAGTCGCCGCCGACCGACTTCGCCTGGATGCATGCCCCCGCGCACGCGAATCCCGCCAGCGCCGGGGCGCTCGCGGGCAGCAGCTGCCGTTGCACCTCCTTGGCTATCTCCACCTCGTGCTCGGCCCTTCGGCTGGCCTCGATGCGGGCGGCCATCTCCTCGCTCAGGCCGATGGTCTGGACGGTCAGGGCGGACTGCAGCGACACGACCGTGAGGAGCCGCACGTCCTCTCCGGAGTACGGTTCCTCCGACTGCCGGCCGCCCAGGGCCACGACGCCGACGAGGCGTCCGTTCCTGTCGACCATCGGCGCGAGGCACTCCGTCCGCAAGGGGGCGAGCATGCCGTGCAGCTCGTCGGCCGCGTCGTCGATTCCGGGAGGCGGCAGGATCGTGGGCCGGGCCCGGCTTGCCAGCGCCGTCAGCGGCCCGGCGTCCCGGGCCAGCACGCCGGGCCCTGCCGGCAGGTCCGCCGCCACCAGCCGGCCGTCGGGGTCCTCGAGGTAGACGGCCAGCGACACCGGCCGGAACGCGGAGCGCAGCATGTCCTCGAGCAGCGACGCGAGGGCCGGGCGGTCCTCGGCGGTCCGGGTGCGGTCGGCCAACTCCTCGAGCGCCCGCCGGGCCTCGTACCGCTCGGGAAAGAACGCCCGGTCGATGCGGTCGGTGATGCGCCGCTCGACCCGCGCCCCCGCCCGCGCCACGCCGACGCCGAGCAGCCCCGCCGCGACGACGGCGACCGGCAGGCCCACGTCGGACCCCGCCGGCAGCCAGCGCTGGGCGAGCATCGCCAGGACCACCGCCACCACGAGGCTCGACGCCACGCTGACGACGGCCAGCCCGCGCTGCACCAGCAGGTACCGGGCGCCGCGACGCACGAGCACCGGGACCGTCATCACGCGGTGCCTGACGACGGCGTACGCGAAGGAGAGGGGCATCAACGGAAACGCGAACAGGGCGACCGCGGCCAGCCACTCCGGCACCCGGCCGGTGGCCTCGACCGCCGCGATCGAGAGCGCGGGCGCGACCGCGGCGACCGTGCCCCACGCCAGGACCCGCGCCTTGCGCCGGACCTCGGAGGACGGGGCGCGGGTCGCATGCCCGATCAGGGCCAGGATGCCGATGCCGATGCCCACGAAGATGCTCCCGAACACGCCGTAGGCCCGCCAGAGGGCGAGCCGGCCGGACAGGATGGACTCGCCGGCGAGGTTGGGGGAGAACGGCTGACCGAGAAGCGGCCGCCAGGGACCGGCGGTCAGCACCAGGAGCGCGCCGAGCCCGACCAGGAGCCACTTCAGCCAGGGAGCGCGCTCGTCGAGGCGCGAGCGGGCCGGGAACACGAGGAAGAAGAAGGCGAACAGCCCCGGGGCCATCATCAGCAGCGTCATGCGGTAGGCCATCATGAAGCCGGGGATGACCGGGGACGCGCCCGCCGCCTGCGGGCTGAACAGGCTCAGGAAGCCGCAGAACATGAGCGCCATCACCCAGGCGTTGCGGTCGTGCAGGCGCTGGAACAGGACCGTCAGGGCAACGACCAGGAAGAGGAAGGGGACCGAGCCGACCCAGACCCGGACGAGGGTCCAGCCGATGCCGGACCCGTCCCAGGATTGCGACCCCAGCAAGCCGAGCGCGTAGGTTCCGGAGACCCCGGCCAGGAGCAGGGCGGCGAGGCGCGGCAGCGTCGATGACTCGTTGCTCACGAGGGCATTCTCCCTCCGTCGGCGCCCGGCGCCGGCTCACACGATGACATCCTGCGCCCGCTCGGACAACGCCCCGGGGCGCCCGCCGGCGGACAACGCCCGGGCGCCGGCCGGCGAACACGCCCCCGGACGCCGCGGGACGACACCCCGGGCGCCCGCTGGAAACGGATCGTCCGGGCGACGACCGGCGCGGTTCCGTGCGCGGCTTCGATGGTCTCGTGGATTCCCGGTCGCCAGGAGGGATACAATGACGCAGGCTGGGCTGGGCTTCGGAAGGGCAAGTCCCGTCTGCTCAGCAGCTTGCACGAACCAGCCGGCGGTCGTTGCCGGATCGGCAGAATCGACCGGAGAGCGACGCTGGCGGGCGCCGGGCGAGCCGGACGCCCGCTTCGAGAGCCTGCACCATGACCATCAGCTTCTGGACGTCGTCCTCGCTCGCCGCCGTCGTCTTCGCGCTTATCGCCGGGCTGCCGGCGCCGGCCGCCGCTGGCGAGGCCGCCACCGCCCGCACGGCGGCGCAGGGTTCCGTGGAGCCGGCCGACTACGTCGGCGACATCCGGCCGCTCCTCGCCGACGCCTGCTTCAGTTGCCACGGGCCGAACGAGCGCGCGCGGCAGGCCGAGCTGCGGCTCGACACCGACGCGTTCCTCGCCACCCACGTGGTGCCCGGCGACGCGGAGGCGAGCCCGCTGTTCCAGCGGTTGATCGCCGGCGACCGCGTGCGGCGCATGCCGCCGGCGTCGTTGGGCCCGCCGCTGGGCGACGACGCGATAGAGGCGGTGCGCGCCTGGATCGACGCCGGCGCGCATTGGGGTGCGGAGCTCGCAGACGCGGCGGGCGCGGCGGAAGCGGCGGGGGCGACGGCAGCCGCGATGCCCGAGCGCGTGGTCGACTTCGCGCGCGAGGTGCGGCCGATCCTGGCCGGCAACTGCTTCAGTTGCCACGGTCCCGACGAGGGGAGCCGGCAGCGCGGCCTGCGCCTCGACGTCGAGGACGGGCCGCTCGGCGACCGCGCGCGGTACGGCGGGCCGGTCGTCGTCCCGGGCGACGCGGAGGGGAGCCTCCTCCTCCACCGCATCACCGCCGCCGACGCTGCGGAGCGGATGCCGCGCGGCGCCGACGCGCTGACGGAAGACGAGGTCGAGACCATCCGCCTCTGGATCGACCAGGGGGCGGAGTGGGAGACGCACTGGGCGTTCGTGCCGCCGGAGCGCTCCGCGCCGCCGCCGGTCGGCGACCGCGACTGGGTCCGCAACCCGATCGACCGCTTCGTCCTCGCGCGGCTCGAGGGCGAGGGGCTGGCGCCGTCGCCGGAGGCGGACCGGGCGACGCTGCTGCGGCGGGCGACGCTGGACCTGACGGGGCTGCCGCCGACGCCGGGCGATCTCGCCGCGTTCCTGAACGACGACTCCCCGGACGCCTACGAGAAGGCTGTCGACGGGCTGCTCGGCTCGCCGCGCTACGGCGAACGGATGGCGGTGGAGTGGCTCGACGCGGCCCGCTACGCCGACACGAACGGCTACCAGACCGACGGCGAGCGGACGATGTGGCGCTGGCGCGACTGGGTGATCGACGCCTACAACGCCAACATGCCGTTCGACCGGTTCACGGTCGAGCAGCTCGCGGGCGACATGCTGCCCGGCGCGACCCGCGACCAGCGCATCGCCACCGCCTTCAACCGCAACCACAGCCAGAACGGGGAGGGGGGCATCGTCGTCGACGAGTTCCTCGTCGAGTACGCCGTCGACCGCGTGGAGACGACGTCGACGGTCTGGCTCGGCCTGACGCTGGGCTGCGCCCGCTGCCACGATCACAAGTTCGACCCCGTCTCGCAGAAGGAGTTCTACGAGGTCCTGGCCAACTTCAACAACATCCCCGAGCGGGGGAAGGCGTTCAAGTACGTCAACTCGCCGCCGCTCATCACCGCCCCGACGGCCGAGCAGGAGGCGGAGCTGGCCGAGCTCGACGCGCGGATCCGCAAGGGGCGCGAGGCGTTCGCGGCGCTCGACGCCGACGCGGCCGAGGCCCAGGCGGCGTGGGAGGCCTCGCTCGCAGGGGCGGGCCGCGTCGACTGGGCGCTCCGCGACGACCTGCTGGCCCACCATGCCCTCGACGGCGACATCGGCGGCGTCCACAACGGGCAGGTCGTGGCCGCCGCGCTGGTGGACGGGCAGCCGCGCTTCGTCGCGGGCCGCGTCGGCGCCGCGGCCGCCTTCGACGGGAAGCGCTTCATCGACGCCGGCAACAGCCCCGACCTGACCTACGACGACCCGTTCTCGCTCGCCGCCTGGATCCGGCCGACCGCCCCCGACGGCGTCATCGTCTCGCGGGCCAGCGCGGGCGATCAGGGCGAGGTGGGCTGGGGTCTCTACCTGGAGGACGGCAGGCTCCGCCTCAACCTGTCGACGCGCATCCTGGACGACGGCGTGAGCGCCGAGACCGTCGAGCCGGTGACGCTGGGCGAGTGGCAGCACGTCGTCGCCACCCACGACGGGTCGAAGACGCCGGGCGGCATCCGCATCTACGTGGACGGCATGCCGCGGAAGCTCACGCCGCTCCTCGACCTCGTCGGCAACCGGCTGCCTCAGCGCTACCCGCTCCGGATCGGCGCGAGCGGCTCCACGAAGCCGCGCTTCGAGGGCGACATCGACGACCTCCGCATCTACGGCGCGGTTCTCACGCCGGCCCAGGCCGCGGTGGTCGCGACGGCGGAGCCGGTGAGCGAGATCGCCAAGCTGTCCCCCGGACAGCGGACCCCGGCCCAGGCCGGGAAGCTCCGCCTCGCGTTCCTCGACCAGTACGCGCCGCCCGAGATCCGCACCGCGTGGCGGGAGATGGCGGCCCTCGAACGCGAGCGCGAGGCCCTCTGGGCGAGCTTCCCCACCGTGATGGTGATGGAGGAGCTGGCCGAGCGCCGGCCGACCTACCGCCTGAACCGCGGCGCCTACGACAACCCGGCGGAGGAGGTCTACCCCGGGGTGCCGGCGGTGCTGCCGCCGCTCCCCGAAGGGGTCGAGGCGAATCGGCTCTCGTTCGCGCGCTGGCTGGTGGATCCCGACCATCCGCTCACCGCGCGGGTCACCGTCAACCGCTTCTGGCAGATGTACTTCGGGACGGGCCTGGTGGCGACGGCCGAGAACTTCGGGACGCAGGGGGAGTACCCCAGCCACCCCGCGCTCCTCGACTGGCTGGCCACTACCTTCGTCGACTCCGGCTGGGACGTGAAGGCGCTCCAGCGCGCCATCGTCACCAGCGCCACCTACCGGCAGGCGTCCCGGGCGACGCCCGCGCTCCGCGAGCGCGACCCGGAGAACCGGCTTCTGGGCCGCGGCCCGCGGCTGCGGTTGCCCGCCCCGATGATCCGCGACCAGGCCCTGGCCGTGTCCGGGCTGCTCGCCGAGCG